>CAZIZL010000001.1:0-24174 GCA_964543665.1 Candidatus Woesearchaeota archaeon
AAAAATGGAATTCATAATCCAAAACGCATTGAACAATGCTCCAACTGAGACTAGAGAGTTAGAAGTTGGTAAAGCTAACATCAAAGTAATTGGTGTTGGTGGGGGAGGCAGCAACGCTGTTTCCTGGTTATACAAAAAAGGTGTTAAGGGAGCTGAAGTTATCTCCTGCAACACAGACAAACAACACTTAGATTTGATTTCTGCAGACAGAAAGATAATCATAGGTAGAGATCTTACAAGAGGTTTAGGAGCAGGCGGATATCCAAACGTCGGTATGGAAGCTGCTAAAGAGCAAGCCTCTGAACTTAAAGATGTTCTAAAAGGCGCTGATATGGTATTTATCTGTGCTGGCATGGGTGGAGGAACAGGAACAGGAGCAGCACCAGTTATTGCAGGACTTGCAAAAAAACAAGGAGCATTAACAATAGCAGTAGTGACTCTTCCATTTACTATTGAAGGAAAGAAAAGAATAGAAAATGCAATGAATGGCCTGGAGAAATTAGAATCAGTTGTAGACACCCTTATTGTTATTCCCAATGACAAACTCCTGGAATTAGCACCTGATTTGCCTCTTCATACAGCATTTAAAATTGCAGACGAGGTTCTGACAAATGCAGTTAAAGGAGTAACTGAATTGGTTACTACAACAGGTTTGGTTAATCTTGATTTTGCAGATATAAGGACAGTAATGGCAAATGGAGGGGTTTCTTTGATTGGAATGGGGGAGTCCAATAGTCAGCACAGGGCAATAGAAGCTGTTGAAAAAGCAATAAATAATCCGCTTTTGGATGTGGATATTTCAGATGCAACAGGAGCATTGGTAAATGTTATTGGAGGTCCAAATATGAGCCTTGAAGAGTACAAAACAATTATAGGAACAATTGGAGAGAAATTAAGCCCAGATGCGAAATTAATCGGTGGAGCACAAATATCAGAGGATATGGATAAATCAATCAGAGTTTTGCTTATTGTAACTGGCGTGAAATCTTCCCAGATTTTAGGGCATGGAGAAACAATAGAGAGTATGAAGCATAGGGAAATTGAGGAAGAATTAGGAATTGAATTCTTTGAATAATTTTGTTACTTTTAGATAATAGTAACTAAACCGAAAGATTTATAAATATTAAATTTCTGTAAAATAAATGGAAGCAAAAATAGGAAAGTCATATTTGACAGGAATTCCTCATGAAGGAGGGAGACTTACTTTTCAGTATCCTGCTTTTAGAGGATATTATAAAGATGTTGCTAGTGCAATAGATAATGATAGTTTAAAGAGACCAAATTCTGCTGAGACTGCTTCATTAGTTTATGGTGCTGTTAAAAATAAAGCTGGAAAATACGAAGCAGAAATAATCAAAATTCTAAATGATGCTTGGCTTTGGGAGTTTACAGGAAATCTTTATCTTCCAAAATCAAATAAAGAAATAAATAATGGAGTTATTCTTGAAAACAATCCTCAAATCCTAAATGGAAAATTAGTTATGGATAAGAATAACTTAATCAAAAAGTTAAAAGAAAATGACTCTAATGTTAAATTTGTTCCATTTGGTTATAAAACAGGAGAACAGAATTTACTTGAATTACAAAAAAACCCTTATATTATTGCAAGATATGGTGAAGAAGGAGCTCAGAAACTTGCTGAAATAGCTTCAAATTATAAATCTAATCCTAAATTATGGAGTTTTGACTCTGTTGATGAAGAAAAGATAAGAATATCTGCGTTGGACTGGTACGGGTACTCTGGCGGCAGTTTGGATGTCAGTGGCGTCGGCTGGAACGATGGTGACCATGGTCGTGCTTTTGGGGTAGACAACACAAAAAAGAACGAATAAGTTTTGCTCGCTTTTGAGAGTAAAACAATTTTTGTTTTTTGTCGCAAAGCGACGTGCGAAAATTTTTAAATGATTTTATGCTTTATGCTTTGTCCTGGAGGTTTATTTTTTGAAAATCTTTCAGCATGAGCAACTGAAAAGTATTAGAGTAAAAAAATATCTGAGGACTACATGTCAATTAATAGTATCTCTTGTGAGATCATAAAATTCAACAATAACAATTAGTAACAGTTTAGAATGTGAAAATCTGAAATTGTGGTGATTTACTTTTAGTTAATTGGCTACATGACTCTGTCTGCGTTGAACAGGAACTGGAACTCTGACAACAGATTGAATGTCAATGGCAACAACTGGAACAATGATAACAATGGTCATGCTTTTGGAATAGCCCTCCTCCAGAGATATATTATTAACATGAAAACATACAGAAATCTTTATGCTAAGATTATATCTTTAAAGAATTTAATCTTGGCATGTAAAAAAGCAAGAAAAGGGAAGACCAAAAAAGAGTATGTAATTAAATTTGAAGAAAATCTTGCTTATAATTTAAAGATTTTACATGATGAACTTGAAAATCAAACTTATTCTCCCAAGCCATTAGAGATATTTATTTTACGAGACCCAAAAACCCGTAAAATATCCAAAGCAGATTTTAGAGATAGAATTGTTCATCATGCCTTGGTTCGAGTTATTGAACCCTTCTTTGATAAAACTTTTATTTATGATAATTCTGCTAATAGGCTTGGAAAAGGAAATCTCTTTGCTATTAATCGATTTTATGTATTTATCCAAAAAGTTTCAAGGAATGGTAAACTTAATGGGTGGTTTAATAGGAATCAAATAAAAGGTTATTGTTTAAAAGCTGATATAAAACATTATTTTGATGAGATTGATAAATATATTCTATTAGAGATAATTCAAAAAAAGATTAAATGTGAAAAAACAATCTGGTTGATAAAACAGATATTGCAGAACAATGCTGTGGAAGAGAGAGAGAGACGCGGAGATTTGATAATAACAAAGGATTGCCTCTTGGCAATCTGACTTCTCAATTCTTTGCAAATATCTATCTTAATGAATTAGATCAATTTGTTAAACATAAGCTAAAAGCAAAATATTATATTAGATATGTTGATGATTTCATTATTTTAAGTAGTTCTAAATCGCAACTCCAAAATTTGAAATATAAGATTGATTCCTTTGTAAAAGAAAAATTAAAACTTGAACTTCATCAAGATAAGTCTAGAATAATCTCTCTTTCAAAGGGAATAGACTTTGTAGGATTTAGAAACATTTATTATTTTAAATTATTAAGAAAGAGGAATATAAAGAAGATTCAAAGAAAGATAAATGAATTTAATACTGGCATGTTAGATTACTCCAGATTATTTAATAGCTTTCAGGGTTGGAATGCTTATGCATCTTGGGCAAATAGTTATAAACTAGTTGAAAGGTTAATAAAGAAAATCCAGATATAGATTAATTTTAAAAACCCTCTCTTTCTAATTTAATTATGGCAATAAAATACTTTTTATTAAAATGCAGAAGAGTCTGGCAGGTTTTGAAAAAGCCGACTAAAAGCGAATTTGAGCAGATAACAAAAGTCTCTGCAATTGGAATAGGGATTATCGGTCTTCTTGGATTTCTTATTGCATTAATTATGAAATTGTTTGGTTAATAAATTCCAAACCAAACTTTTATAAACCTTAATTTTTAAATACTATAATCTACTTCTTAGATATTAAGAGGTAGTTGGAACAAGAGAACAATAAAATGATTTTCATAATAAAGGTCACAACAAACAAGGAAGAAAGAGCAGTTGACATGATTTCTGACAGAGCAGAGAAAAAAAATCTTAATGTATATTCTGTTTCCCGTCCTCATGGATTAAGAGGATACATTTTTCTTGAAGCAGAAGACAGGGAATCTGCAGAAGAAGCTGTTTTTAATCTGCCGTATGTAAAAGGAATAATCGGAAAAACAATTGAATACGAGGAAATTAAGGGAATGATTCAGCCAACAGTAGAATCTGTTTCAATTAAAGAAGGAGACATTGTTGAATTAATCGGCTCAACTCTTAAAGGTGAAAAAGCAAAAGTTTTAAGAATAGACAAGCAAAAAGAAGAAGTAGTTGTAAGTTTGTTTGGAGCAGTTGTTCCATTGCCTCTTACAGTTAAGATAGATAATGTTAAAGTTATAAGAAGAGAATCTGAGGAAGATTCAGAGGAAAATAATTAAAATGATAATTAAACTTTTAGCAGAAGGCGGAAGCATGAAACCTGGGCCTGCTTTGAGCCAGAAACTTGGACCAGCAGGAATTCCAATTAATTCAGTTATTCAGAAAGTAAATGAAGCTACTGAAAATTTTACAGGACTAAAAGTTCCTGTTGAACTCGATGTTAATTTAAAGACAAAAAAATTTGAAGTAAAAATATTTTCCCCTCCTGTCTCTGAATTATTAAAAAAAGAATTAGGGATAACAAAAGGTTCTGGAGCTCAAATCAAAATGCAGGTTGCAAACGCTTCAATTGAGCAGATAATTTCAGTAGCAAAAACAAAGATGCAGAATTTGCTTGCAAAAGATTTGAAATCAGCAGTAAAATTAATTGCAGGAACCTGTGTTAGTCTTGGAATTTTGATTGAAAATAAGCCAGCAAAAGAAGTTGAAATTGAAATTGAAGAAGGAAAATATGATGAGGAAATTTCTCAGGGAAAAACAAATACTTCCCCTGAAAAGAAAAAAGTCTTGGATGAATATTTCAAGGAAGTCCAGAGAAAGCAGGAATTAATATTAAAGCAGGAACAAGCAGCTAAAGAAGCTGAAGCAGAGAAAAAAGAAGTCAAGCCTGCTGAAGTAAAACCAGAAACACCAGTTAAAGAACCTAAAAAATAAATTTATAAATGAACTTAACCCTAATCTTTATATGGGGTTATGGGGTAATCTGGTAGCCTTCGAGGTTTGGGACTTCGCGATCCCGGTTCAAATCCGGGTAGCCCCATTTTTATAAAAAACCATGTTCCCGAATAATTTAAAAACCTTCTTTTCATTTTTTCTCTATTAAATTATTCCCTTTGCAATATCTACCGGATTGCACAAAAAGATTTCACCATTCCATGTTTCGAGGAGATAGCGCGAAAGAAACAAGGGGTTCTTTCGTATGACAACAAAATCAAAAAAATCAAAATCAGCAGGAAGATACGGAGCAAGATATGGAAAAAGAGTCAGGGACAAGGTTGTTCAGGTAGAGGAAAAGCAGAGAAAAAAACAAAAATGTCCATTTTGCAAAAGAAATGGAGTTAAAAGACTGGCAAAAGGAATCTGGAAATGTTCAAAATGCAATAAAAAATTTGCATCTGATGCATATCATTTAGGGGAATAAATTTAAATAAAAAATAAATAATATAATAAAATGGCAACTTACAAATGTTTTAAATGTGAGAAGAAAGTTACTAACAAGAATCTTGAAAAAAGATTTGTTTGTCCTTATTGCGGAAGCAAGATATTTTTTAAGCCAAGGACAAAAGTAAAAAAAATAAAGGCAGAGTAAACTCAGCCGTATGCTCAAAATTCGCATAAAGGCAGAATAATTTCATTCAGCATCTTTATTAAAAAATTGCATAAACAAGGATAAGATTAAATGAAAAACACAGAAAATATCTCCCGGGAAATACAATTTCTAGAACAAAACCTACAAAATATACTTTTTCAAAAGCAGGCTTTTCAAATAGAATTGTCTGAAATTAAAGAATCTTTAAAAGAACTTGAAAATTCCAGAGACGAGGTTTTTAAGGTAATAGGGCAGATAATGGTCAAATCAGACAGTTCAAAGATAAAAGACGAATTTATGAAAAGTTTAAAGATTTTAGAATTAAGAATCAAGACTCTTGAAAAGCAGGAAGATTCATTTTCAGAGAAAATTAAAAGTTTAAGGGAAGAAATCATCAATAAAAAATCCTAATTTGATATTTTTTGATATTAGGTATTTTTGATTTTATTTGCCGGACAAAGGAAATTAAGAATAAAATATACATAATTCACTTACGAAATCTTTATAAATATGATATTAATAAATTTATTATGGTATTTGAAAGAATAAAAAAAGCATTTTCCGGAAGAGGAGGAGATAGTGAGGAGTATATTGAAATTGATTTAACAAAAGAGGAAAAAGACCATAAAGTAATGGTAAAGCTTTTCACACTAAAGCAATACGAAGATATTAACGATATTCTTAATTCAATAAGAGAAGGATATACAATTGCTATTCTTGATATAAAGACTTTAAGGCAAAAAGACCCTATAGAATTAAAGAGAGCAATATCCAAGCTTAAAAAAACAACAGATGCTCTTGAAGGAACAATTGCAGGATTTGGTGAAAACCTTGTAATCGCAACACCTTCTTTTGCTAGAATACACAAAGTAGAGAGACCAAGACCAGAAGAAAAGAGCAAGTTTGACGATTATTAATTAAGATATTCTTTTTAGGTTAATTATTAAATATTTATTTTAAGCAGGTTATAGCGGGTTTGATAGATTTTTCAATTATTTCTGGACTTGTAATAAGATTAATTTAAATTAGGAATATATTTACCAGATATGATTTTACAAGGATAATTATTGAATATTATAACTTGCATGATTTTACTAAGATAATCCTCTTTCCTATTTATATATAGCACCCTATTTCTTTCTTTTACACTTTAGCAAGCGAGAAAACACTCTTTAATGCAACAACTATTGTTGCAGGAACAAATAATACAAGCAGAGCCCCAAATACAGAAGAAACAAGATCTCCTATTCCAATTCCAATCAAAGAGCCAGTAACACTTTCCATACCAAATCTGCTGACAACTACAAGTATAGCACTTGAAATTAAAAAAGTCTGGGAATCTTTTCCAGAAACATTGGTTTTTATTCCAACAAACAAACCAATAATTACCAAAATTGCATAAATCGGGGAACTAAAGGCATTTATTTTTGAAAGGGGTATAAAAAAGCTGGTTCCTATTCCTATTAAGATAGCCAGGATTACTCCAAACAAAAATGCCCATGCTCCAGCAGAATTCTCCTTAGATTTTATTCCCATTTTACATTATAAATACTCTCTAAAAATATATAAATCTTTTGAATTTTAGAATATATAAAAATTTATAAACTATTTCTACTAAATTACTTTAATCAAAAGAGGAAAAATGAAGAGATTATTTTTTTGTTTTATAGTTCTAATCTTATGTTTTCAAATAATAAGTGCAATAGATACTAATGTACAGGTAAAAACAGTTCCTTTAAAGAATGTGAATTTGGTTATTTCAACAAATGACCCCCCTTACATATCTAATAAAGATGCTGATGAATATGGAGATGTTTCTTTTGTTTGTCCTTCTGATAATCCAAGATTAGACTTGACTATCTTTGTCAAGGACATTGTTGAAAACAAGAAAGTAGCATTCAAAAAATTAGAAAACCAGATAGCAGGTGAGGAGATTTATGTTGAAGTTGTCCCAGATGGTTTTGAAATAATAGAAACTTCAGGAGAGGAGGAAGTAGTGGAAAACACCACCTTGGCAGAAGAGCCACAAAACCAAACCTCAGGTTCCACCTCAACCGAAAATGAAACTTTGGTTACAATAACTGAAACGCCAAAGAAAAGATTTAAATTACTTGGCTGGGCTATTTTCGGAGATAATGAAAAACTTAAAGAAATAATTTATTATGCAGGAGGAGTCATTCTTCTTGCAATAATTGCATTTTTTGTTTTTAGGAAATTTGGAAAAAGAAAAAAAGAAATTAAAGTTAAAAAATTAAGTGATTGGATACAGGAGCAAAAAGCGAATAAACCAGAAGATTACAGTGGAATTATACGTGAAGCACAGCAGAAAATTGAAGATGCTCAAAAAGAAATAAATCGTCTTAAGAATCAGGATAAAATAAGAGAAGCTGAAAGAAAGCTTCAGCAGGATCAGGCAGAAATTAGAAGGTTAAGGGGATTCTGATTATATATAAATAGGCAAATTAAATAATTCTAAAATTAAGATAAATTAATCTATATTCTAAAAAACAGAAATATTTATAAACCATAGTAACTCTGGAATGATTACAAAATGAAAAACAAAAACTTTGTTTTGGTAAGTCTAAGCATTTTAGCGTTGGTATTTTGCCTTGCTTTTGCAGGTGCTCAGCCAGTATTTACAGATATTCCTCCTAATGCAACAATTAATTCAGGAAGCAATTGGGCAGGAGTGGATTTTGATGCAGTGGATAATGTTGATGTAGGAGATACAATCACTTTCTCTGTAAATGATGTAACTCACTTTACAATTACCCAGGATGGTTTTTTAAATGATAAATTAACTCTTCCAGTTGGAGTTTATAATGTAAATGTTTCAATAAGCAATTCATCTGGCAATACTAACTGGACTTTATACAAGCTTGAAGTTGTTGCTTCAGAAGAAGCAGAAACCTGCGAATTTTCAGATAATGGAAATCTGGATATTAGTATAGAAGATCTTTCTGTTGAAAAAAATAATGGAAAATCATATGGAAAGGATAATGAATGGCTCCCTTTAGATGATGTTAATGTTGAAATTAGTGTAAGCAATGAAGGAAATGAGAAAATAAAAAATATTGAAATAAAATGGGGATTGTATAATAAAGATTCAGGAGAGTGGATCATAGATGATAAAGAAAATGATTTTAATCTTAATGACGGAGATGATAAAACAGTCACTGTTTCATTTGAATTAGATCAGCCTAAGGATTTCGAAGATAGTGGAGATTATGTATTTTATGCATGGGCAACAGGAGAAGATGAAGAATTTGATGGAGATGAAACATGCATAATGGATTCTGAAAGCGTAGATATTATAATTGAAAGCGATTTTGTGGTTATGGATAATATAGAAATGCCAGAAACAGCTTTATGCGGAAGTGATGTTCAGATTTCAGCAGATGTATGGAATATAGGAGAAGATGACCAGGATGATGTTAGTGTGTTAATTTATAATAAAGACTTGGGATTAAATAAAGTAGTTGAAATAGGGGATATTGATGCTTTTGATAATGAGCCTATTGATTTTACATTTCAGTTGCCTAAAGATGCAGAAGAAAAATCTTATCCAATAAAATTCACAGTTTATGATGAAGATAATAGTATTTATCAAAATGAATATGATGATGAGGATTCAACATCTACTGTTTTCCTTAAAGTAGAAGGGGGATGCTCTGTTGCAGAAGCTTCAGTTAGTGCAGTATTGGAATCAGGAGGCCAGGCTGGAAAACCAATGATAGTTAAGGCAACTATTGTAAATACAGGAGATAAAACAACCAGTTATTCCTTGAATGCAGCAGGATATGCTGAATGGGCTTCTTCAGCTAGTTTAGATAAAACTTCCTTGAATCTGGATGCAGGAAAATCAGAGCAGGTACTTTTAACTTTCAATGTGAATAAAGAAGCTTTAGGTGATAAATTATTTTATTTAAAAGTTCTTTCAGAAAATGAATTAATAGTAAATCAGCCAGTTCAGGTTGAAATAACAAAGAAAAGCGGACTTGGAATAACAGGAAATGTATTTTCAGGAGAGAGCAAATACCTGTGGGGAATAGGAATAATTAATTTAATTCTGGTAATTTTAATAATTGTAATTGCAGTAAGAATTGCAAGAAAATAAATCAATAGATAAGAGTGTTATTAGATGAAAACCCTGGCAAAATTAATTATCCTTTTGGCAATATCCTCAATTTCTGCATTTAATTCAATTAATTCTCGTGCTCAGGATTTTCTTCCTGGGAAATTCAGAAATTACCAGACCAACAAAGAGGCAACTTCTTTTTTCTCTTTTCCTAAAGTTACATCCAGGGGAGATTTCTTTATTCCTAAGTTTTATGATATTGAGGGGGATTCTATATTGGATGTTATAGAAATATACGGGGTTGATCTAGACAGCAGCAAAATCCTTAGAAAAAGGGAATTTCCAGCAATATATCTTCTCCAGTTGGGAAAAGATTATGTGAGAGTCCTTGTGGATACTGCCCAGAATGGTTTTAATGGGGACGAACAATTTTATAATATAAACGAAAAAAATAGTCTTAAAAGATTTTATTCTAAAAAAAGAGAAAATCCAGTAGAGAATTTGTGATTTTTCATTAACTTAAGTTATTTAAATTCCTTTTTTCTTAAGATAATATGAATAAGAAAATAAAGAATAAACTTTATTCTATTTTTATAAGATATTTTATATTGGTTTTAGCAGCAATTCCTAATTTCTGGATTTTTTACCTCATATTTACCCCCTTAACAGTTTATCCTGTTTATTTTATTTTAAGCCTGTTTTTTGAAGTCTCTCTTACTGGGAATTCAATAGGATTTTTAGGTTCTTTTTCTTCAGTTGAAATAATTGAAGCATGCATTGCAGGCTCTGCATATTATCTTTTACTGATATTGAATCTATCTCTTCCAAATATAAAGATAAATAAAAGAATAAAAATGATTGCTTTTTCTTTTATTTTGTTTTTAATCGCAAATATACTTAGAATTGTCCTTCTTTCAGCAATATATATTTCAAAACCCCAGTTGTTTGATATTACTCATAAACTTTCCTGGTATTTTGGAAGTATAATTTTGGTTATTTTAATCTGGTTTTTTGAAATAAAGAGTTTTAAAATAAAAGAAATCCCCTTTTATTCTGATTTAAAATTCTTCTTAAAGTATGTTAAATAGATTCTATTTTTTTGATTGCTCAATTTTGATTTTAACAAGCATGCCAACAATAAATCTTTCTGTTCCTTCTAAAATCTCGCAGTTATTAATGTTTATATTATAGCAATTTGGCCCGAATTTCTCTATGCTTGTTTCGTTTCCTGATAATATCTGAAGATACATATATCTTCCCTGTTCATCACAGCTGGCATTTTCATCTTTCATAATATCTTTTCCAAGGGCATTATAAAGATTAATTAAATTTGCAATAGCTATGACTTCATCTCCATTGCAGTCAAACTCCTCTGTAATGTTTATTACTGTATCCTCAATTGAGAGAAGTGTTCCTTTTGCAGGGACTTTCCCTCCAAGTTCCCTTGGATCATTTCTTAAATAAAGGTTATATTCTGCTTCTTTATCCTGATAAACAACAGGAAAGGAAGTGTGATATAAAAGCAATTCCCCTTCTTTTACCATATTAAACTTTACCCCATTATATTTAAAATGAGTTGAAGACCTTATGAAAAATGCAGCTATTAAAACAATCAAAACAAAAATCCCCAGACTAATAAGAATGTCCCTCAAAATTTTATTTTCTTTTTCAATATCTCTTTCTTCAGAAATATCCTCTTTTTCAGAATTTATCTTCTCAAGAATTTTCTCTTTACCCTCTTTTTCAATTTCAAAAATCTCATAAACTTTTTCTTCTTTATTTTTCCCCTTTTTCTTTTTATCAGCCATTGTTATTTTCTTTTTTTTGACTTTATAAATTTTATTTTTCTATACCCAGTATTTTAAAAAGAAATTCATCTGTTAATTGTGTTAAATTCTCTGTTCTTCCCTTGATAAAAACACAATTTTCCTCCTGAGTTATGCTGTTTTGTTCAGATTCTTTTATGATTATAAAATTATTTGAGCAGTCCTTTATTGGCCAGTTTTCTTTGCATCCTGTTTCATTCAGGCAGGCACCCTGAAATCTTTCCACAATCTGCCCAAGATTTCTGTAAATCTCAACTTCGGCAACATAATCCTCTGAGAAAATATAAAGGGGTTTGCTTGAATATTCATTTAAATAATTCAATTCTGAGGAGATTTTCTCAACCTGTTCTGGATTGTATTTAAACATAAAAGTATAAGCTCCCTGATTTAAAACCCAGAATCCATTTGAGTTTGTGAATTTATAGCCATTGTATTCAATTGCTTCATTAACTTCATTTTGCCCAAAAGAATTAACAATAATCCCAAATGTGCTTCCAACCATAACTATGATTAAAATGCCTGCAAGAATTAATTGATTTCTCTTTCTTTTTTTTGCTTCCTGCTCTTTTGAAATTATCTTTCTCATTTTAATATGTAAGAAAAACACTATAAAAACCTTATTGCAGGCTTGTTGATACGAAATTATTCAACACTTATTTCTTTGCTAATTCTGCAGTTAATGTGTAGAAAATTATCAATATTATTCAACTGTTGCTAAATTTATACTTAACCTTTTAAAAAGAGGTGATAAGGTATTCATTAAAGAGATAAATACGGCTCCAGCCAGGTTATTAAAAAAAAGAAAGAGCAAATACAAGATTTGCTACTAATTCAAATTTATTTGAATTAAAGTAAACTTTTTCTTTTAATATGGCTCTAGCAGGTTATTAAAAAAAAGAAAAAGAAAAAAATAAAAATTAAATGTTTTTTGGATTTATTCAACAACTAATGTTGCAGTAGTAGCAGATGTACCTAAGTACTCTTTGCTTGTGTCAACTGTCTTAGTTCTCAAATATGTAGCAGCATTTGATGTGTCAGCAGCATCATAACCAGCAACAAGCAATGCAAGCTTGCTAGTTAGAGTTGATGCAGCATAACCTTTGATCAGGAATTGTCCTGTTCCAACATCTGTTGCTTCAGTCCATGAAGCACCACATTTAGCTCCTCCAACTAATGTAGCAGCAGCTGAATTAATACAGCTTCCACCAACAACAATTAGATTCTTTGAGCTAACTGAGCCAACTTCACTATCTTTAACTAAAACATCTCCAAGTTGAGTTACAGTTGAACCTGTAGATTCTCCTGGAGTAATAGTTGCTTCAATTTCTGCAAAGTATACATCAGCATACATCTGAGCACTTCCATAAGTAAGTCTTGTCAATGCTTGATTTGTATCACTTGAATCTTTCACCACATATGTTCCATATGTTGTTACATATCCTGTGAACTTGGTATCATCCCAAGTTGAGTCGTCTTCCTTATATGAGAAAACAGGTGTATCGCAAATATCATATGTTGCAGAAGTTGTTGTTCCAAGTACAACAGCAGGTTCTATACTTGCTGTAGCAATACTCTTGTCTTCATGCTCTACATATAATAATGATGGTTGAACTTCTGGGTCATCACCAGCTGCTTCTTGAGTATCTTCAATAGATACATTTGTGATATTTACCCATCCTACTGTAGCTTGCTGTCCTTGCGCAAGACCAAATGTATAGCTTACATTACCTATAACAAAAGTTTCAACATCACCTGCTAGAACATATGTACTAGTATTAGATGTATAACTCCCAGCTTCGTCAATATCCCATGCCAATGTAGCCCCCAATGTTTGACTTGTATTTGTCATTCTAAACCTGATACTTCCAGTAGGAAGCACAAATATTGGAGTACTGTTTGTAAGAGTAGTTGTCTGGTTTGTCATAACACCCATATTTTCAATTCCAAGAGTTTGGTTTTTAACAAAAGCAACTCTATTATCTTTACCAGAAACAAGTTCTAAGTAAGGGAAAACTACTTTTTTTTGCAATACATCAGTTGATTCAATTTTTATTGAATCCGCAGTTACTGTAGTGTTAGTAACAGTGTATGTTTGTCCAGCAACACTAACATTGTAACCAGCAGTGAAATCCTTGTCTTCAATTGTATAAACTGTTCCAGATAACAAATCTTTGAAAGTTACATCACTTGTTGCTCCTCCTGCATTGATATCAACCTTAGTTATCTCAATAAAATGTTGATAATCTCCACTGTTCAGGATTGTATAATCATCCTGAGTAAGATTTCCTCCTTCAATAACAACAATAGCATCGCCATCATCGTCTGATAAAGCACCTTGGTAATCAAATGGAAGAGTTGCAGAGTTTCCATTCTTGTCTGTTATTTCTAACTCAAGTTCTCTATCTCCTCCTCTTGTAATTCCCAAGCTTGTTCTTCCAGTATCTTCTTCTCCTTCAAATGAAGGTCCATGCATTACACTTACAAAGTCAATCTTAAGTGTTCCAAATACAGGGTCTGTAAATGATTCTCCCATTAAGATAGAATTACCATCATTGTCTGGAGCAGAAACTGCAATTTGTAATTTTGTAAGATTTCCAAATCCAGGGCCAATAGTAGCATCACCAGTAGTAGGAGTCACTGTAATATAAGTTCCATCAATATCTGTTGCTTCAGCACCAACTTTAACTGCACTTAAATCCTCAAAAGTTAATCTGTCAGAACCAAGTTCCATTTCAACATGTCCTGAACCATCATCACCTGTTCTGAAAACAGTCTTTGCATAAACATCGATTTCCACACCATTTAAGACATAAGTTTTAGTCTGTCCTTGTGTCATTGTCTTTGTTTCGCCATCAACAGTGATACTTGCTACGGTTGTTGAATCTGAGCTAAGTCCATTAAGTGTAACTTGATAAGTAACGTCATTAACCACCATAGGAATTGTTTCTCCAACATATATTTGTGTTGAATCTGCACCTCCTAGTAATACTAAAGTATTAGCATCACTAGCTGTTCCAACTGTGTATGATTTTCCAAACAAAGTGATTTCTTCTCCTTCTGAGTCAGGGTCAGTTAAATTTACTGCTTTATCAAATGTAGCAACTAATGTATATGCAGGTGAACTGCTTGGTGCCTTTGATAATTCAAGCATTAATGCAGGGTCATCAAAGTCATTATCAGAATTTCCAAATGAAAATCTGTTTATCAAAGATGTACCAACTGTAATTGTTTGCTCATAATCATAAGTTGTTCCTTCATCGTCTGTGAAAGTTTCATCAGCTAAAACACTAGCTAAATCATCTTTTGTTAATGTTTGTCTGTTTTCAGCCAAATCATCCATTAAATAAAGATAATCTGAACCACTTGCCAAGCTTACAGATTCTCCCTCAACACCACTGGAAGTTGTACCACTTCCCGAGCTCATCTTAGATTGCAAGTTAGACTGAATATTTCCAGCCTGAACAAGGTCTAAAGAAGATACTCCAGCACCTGTACCATAAACAATAGCTACATTTGCACTTCCTCCTACCACGAATGGAGCAGGATAGTTTGCAGCAGCTGCAATACCCATAGTTGCGCCAGCCATTAATGTACTAGCGACAATTGCAGATATTTTTCTAAAATTAAATTTCATTATTTTTAACCTCCTTTCATCTGTATCAAACATGTTGTCTATGACAACCTTTTATTTCAATTTAATAGCTATAGGGAAAACTATTCTATTGAAATGTCTTAAGGTTTACACCTTGTTTTACAAGGCTCTTATTCCCTATAAGAACACCTGTTAAGGTGTAATATACTAAAATCAAATTTCCTTTAAAAAGCTTGCCTTTAAAATTGTGCCTTATTTTTAGTAAACCCGAAGATTTTATGGTTTTATTTATAAACCTTATGTTATCACTACAATATTAACACAGATATAAAGAGGTCTAAAAACAAACATTTATTAAGATAGGGTAATTAATTATAATATATATTATTTTAATGTATATAAATATAAAATATATATTAATTAATATATCAGGAGATTTTTAAATGGCAAAACCCAAGGTTTTGGAGATAACAATAAGGGAAAATAAAGGGGCTTTTTCTATTTTTAAGACACCAGAACTTTCTAAAAAAGACTATGATTTTTCAGGTATGTTAGCATTAAGGCAGCTTTTAAGCAATGAAAAAGCAAGAATTCTGGATGCTATAAAAAATTCAAAACCTAAATCCATCTATGAATTGGCTAAGAAATTAAACAGGGGGTTTAAGTCTGTTAATGATGATATAAAATTATTGGAAAGATTTGGACTTATTGAATTAGTTGAGGAGAAGATAAAAGGAAGAACACGCCATAGACCAGAGATAATAATCGACACAATAACTATGCAGATAAAAATCTAATAATATGCTTTAAAAAAGATATATACAGAATCTCCTCCTTTTGAGAAATCCTGCTCAGAACCCTTGTATTCTTTAGTAACTATGCCTTCTTTCAGGGTTAAAATCTCCTTGTTATTTGCAGTTATATTTAATTCATATCCTTTTACAGGATATTCTTCTCCAACATTCCAGCTGGAGTTTGTTAAATTCTTTAAGGTGTTTTTTAAAATATCACAGGATTTTTCTCCAGATAAACAAATACCTCTTTTTTCGCATTCAGAAATCAGTTTTTGCACTGAAAGATTTCCTGAAGTCTGTTCACAAGTTGTTGTAACCTGTAAAAAAGCCTGTATAAAACTATTCACTTCATAGTTTTGGACACTTTCTGATTCAGAGTTTTTAAGATAAGAAACTAAAAAAACCAAAAGAATTATTGAGACAATAACCAATATCACTGCAAATCCTGCTATCTCTTCCTGACCTCTTTTGAGGTTAGCAGCTAAAATCTTTGATTTTTGATCCTGTCCAGATTTTCTGGATAGTATAGGGAAATTTCTTCCTGAAATTTTCTCTTCCTGACCTCTTTTATATTTTTTTATCATTTTACTTCTTCATACCTCACTATTATTTTTGCTAATTCGCATTTATTTTCTATTTCATTTCCGATTTTCTCTTTTCTGCACCAGACAACAAAATTATACCTGTCATTTCCAGTAATTCCTTTATTCAGAATCTTGATTGTATCGCAATTTGGATAATTTAGGGTTGTACAGATAATATTTCTGTTTTTTGGATAAATTCTCCTTATTTCTATATTTGAGATTCCCCAAAAATCAGAGTATTTTTCTATATTTTCTTTGAGCATCATAACCTTATCCACATCTATGCAATCTGTTTTTTCAGAACCAAAAGCTAATTCACAGGAAAATTCAGGGGAATTTGCTAATTTTGAAACAAGAAGCAGGGCATTCTCTTCCTGAAGTCTTGTTGCTGAATCTTTTAAACCAGAAGATTTTATAGTAAGTATAAAGATTCCGACCAATGCAAAAAAGATAAACACAGCAATAAGCATAAAGGACATTTGCTGTATTTTCATCTGGGCCTTGATTGATTTCATGTTTTGATTAATTCTGGTTTTCATTTTTATCTGTGCGATTTTATTAGGAGGCAATTTAAAAAATCGCCCTTCCATGCAGAGTGGAAAATGGAAAAAACCTTGGAGTATAGATTTTCATTACCATAGTCTGCATTTTGATCTTTCATTTTTAGTCTGAAGAGTATCTGCAAAATTATAAACAACACTTAAATCCTCTGAGTTATCGAAATTTCTCGCATAATTACCGAGAACTACTAAGTCAGGAATTAATGCAGAAGAACATCCTGTTTTTTGAAACAAAAAATTTGCTTTATCTTTATATATCAATGAGAGTTGCTCTGTTCTTTTCATAAGTCTCTTTAATTGGCATTCATAGGATTCTTTATCTGAAAATATTGCAGCATATATTAATGCATTTCCCTCATAATACACTATTTCATTGGTTTTCTTGACAAATTTTGAATTTTCATTTACAACAATATTACAATTTCCCCCATCTTTAAAACAGATATTTATGCTGTTTTCTGGGCAATTGGCGTCAATAAATAGATTTTCTGAATTCCAGCTTAATATTTCATTTTCTATTTCATCAGGAGGCTCAATAAAGCAATATTTGTCTTCAGAAGAAGTAAGATAGAGCAAATCTGCAACTTTAAAAGGAAGGTTAAAGGGCTTGGAATAAATATAAAAATCTTTTCCATCAGCATAATCTTTTGAAAAAATATACTTGTTCTGAGAAACAATATTTATGTCTGTTTCACTCCATTTATTATCTATTTTTTGATTGGTTTTAATTAATTGCTTTCCAAAAAATCCTGTTTCACTGCATCCAGTATATATTCTTGTTTCAGCCTGAGTGCTTATAAGGCTTTTTTTCCCACTCTCAAAACTGGATTCAAGAGGATTTAATAAAACACTTATGTCTTTTGCTGTTTGGGCATCAGAAGAAGTTTTTTCTATACCTATGAATTTAGTTACACCAAAAATAGCAAGAAATAAGATAAATGCTCCTGCAATAATTGCGAAAATCCATGCAAAAGAAAACTGCAATTCACCCTTTCTCTTCATTTTGTTATTGTAATTAAATTCTCTCCATAATTCTTTTTTATTGTTAAACTGATTTTTCCTTTATTTGTATTTATGCATAACTGATTGATATTTCCTGGAATTGTTTTGTCAAAATCAATGTTTTCAAGAACCCCTCCCCTGAAATCATTTGGGACAAAATAGATATTTTCAAATTCATCATCAATAAAGCAAACTTTTGTAATCTTGCTTGGCAGAGAATATTCAAGAATCTGGGAGCCTTGTGTGCTTTTCCACATATTGTTTATATCTGTCTGCAAATCACTTTTAAATTTTTCAACCTGTGCAAGTTTCTGCACTCCCATGAATTTATTTATTCCAAATATTGCAAAGGCAATAAACAGAATTATGAGGATTATTGAGAATATTGTCCCAAAAGATAAATCCATCTGAGCCTTTCTGCTGAAAGGTGAAGCTGGCAAAATCTTTGATTTTATCCATTGGGCTTTATCGTTCTTTTTTTGATATCTCATTTATAACCCCTTTTAATTTTGGAAGTTCTGTTTTTATTAAATCCCAAATTATGTTTAGATTGACTTTAATATATGCATGACTAATTATATCTCTTGAATCTTTTATTCTTTCCCATTTAATTTCTGGGTGTTTACTTTTTATTCTAAAAGGAATTTTATTGATGTTTTCTCCAATTACTTGAATTCTCATATAGGTAGCATCTCTTAAGGTATCTTCTTTTTCTAAATTCTCTCTACCTTTTCCCTTGAAGGAATCTTCTATCTTTTTAATATTCTCTAAAATTTGATTTAAATAAAGCTCATATTTTTGCATATTCTGCCTCTTTTTTAACATAATTTAATTCAGGTCTTAAATCTCCCTCAATGACCAAGTCAATTTTTCTTTTGAAAAGTTCTTCAAGCAATTCTTTTAATGAGAAATAATTATCAAAAGTAACCTTATTAAATTCAACAAGAAAATCAACATCACTATTTTTCTTTTGTTTTCCCTTTGCAAAAGAACCAAATAACCCAATCTTTTTTACACCTATTTTACGGATATTATCTTTTTCTTTTTCTATTTTTTTTATTATTCTTTTTGCATCAAGATTTTCCTGTTTTTTCATTAAATAAAAAAGCAATTATCTTTTATAAAGATTTCATTAATTTTGCAATTCAGGTATTTCAAATGCTCTTGCAATTATACTGCATTGATTTGGAAGAGGTTCATTTCCAAATTCATCTCTGCATTTTATATACAAATCAGTATTAATATCCCAGTCAGTGTAATGTTCTTTATCATCAAGGAGAATTATCATTGGTGTTCCATCTTTAAATAAATAAGTGCATCCAAAACCAGAATAAACACATTCAGAAGCTTCATCTGTAATTACTTTAAGTGCTTCTCCCCCATAATCTGAAATATCCTTGAAAACTCTTACAACAATTGGAGAGGAAACATCTGTTTTTACACTAAAGCTTACATTTGCATCATCAGTATTTCCTCCTTTATCCTTGCACTTTATGTAATAAAAATAATTTCCCTGCCCTAACCAGAGTTCTTGTGTATGCTGATATTGTGAAAAAGGTTCAGTATCATATCCATAAAAGAAATCAACATAACTTCCTAAAGCACCTGTTTCACTAAAAGAACATACTGCTTTTCCTTCATCATATCCAGCAGAAGTCTGAGCTGTTAATTCAACTCTAATAACCTCTGTTGAATCCTCAATCACTCCTTCTGGTCCAGCTTCTTCAATAACAAGGGCGCTTGTTCCAATAAGGCTTAAAACATGGGATTGAGTATTTTCATTTCTATTACTTTCTTTTTCTCCACCTGCTAAATGTGGCTGGTCTTTGCATCTGAAATAAAATTTGTTATTTTGGTTATCTTTTAATCCAGTTAAATTACCAGAGCAAGTATAAATCATCTGTGCATTTATTTCTGCAACAGAATTAGAGCAAGCCATATTTTCTTCCATTGCATCATAAGTTTTATCTAAATGACTCCATTTGCATTCAGCAGGTTCATTAACATATAACTCAATATCCACTGATTTTTGCCCATGTGCAATTGGTTGTCCGCTTAATATACTTGTCCCTAATATTTTTGGAGCAGTTAAGTCTGGTCCCTGGCTTATGCAGAATTTAAACACAAAATTTGCAATATTGGAATTTCCATTTGCATCTTCGCATCTTACATATAATTCATATTTTCCTCCATTTTCAACTGTTATGTTTTCTGCTTCTAATGCTTCTTTGCTTGGTAAGCTTAATGCAAAAGATTGATTATAAGCTCTTATTCCCCTTCCCATATAAATGTCAGCCATTTCAGCATAACTTGAAAGTTTTAATGGATTTATTTTGCATTTTGCAGGTTCATTTAATTGAACACCAAATGAAATAGGAGTATAAGGAGGAGAACATTTTGTAGTTCCATCTGTTGTAACATCTTCTGTTCCAGTATAAGCTATTTTAACTCCTTTATCAGGAGGAGAGATTGTATTATCAGGAGTATATTTGAAATCATCTAACAATGCCTTTTCCCAGGGGATTATTACTGGAGGAATAATATCCTGTGTATTATTCCAAATGCATAACTGACTTCCTGTTTCTTCTTCATTAATTAAAATGCATCCCTGACCTAAACTTCTGCATTGGTATTCTGTGCATGGCAAATCTCCCTGATTATTGCATAATTCACATCTTTGTTTTTTCTGAACTTCTGTTAAATCTCTTCCGCTTTGCGAATCCCATTGATAACACCCTATCTGAATAATATCTGCTGATGATTTTTTTCCTATTGCAATAAATGTAACAAATGCAACAACAACTCCAATTGCTAATCCAATTGGTCCTCCAACTGCACTAGATCCCAATATTGCAGTGGATGTTGCAAGCAATCCTGCTGCTGTTCCTGCTGCCAAAGAATACCCTAATGCTTGGGAATTTGCAATACTTAATCCAAATAAAGGTCCAATAACATATCATCCAACAGCAAATGCAACTGCAGACCAAATAACAATTGATCCTACTGCTCCTATGGCACTTTCACCCCCAACTCCTGTCCATCCACCACTAACACCAGGAGTAGTATCTTTTCCAAAAAGGAATGTACTGAACGCTGATGTAGTAGCTGTTGAAGGAGTAGTTGGAGGATTTTTATTTCCTGCACTTCCGATTGGAGTCGATAATTTTTTTATTGCAGCAGCTGTTCCTTTAGCTGATGAAACAGTTGCAGATAGACTTGTTATTGTTTTTAGGGCATTTCCAGCAGAATTTTGTTTTATTTTACAAACTCCGCCATCGCACCCATAATCACATTTTTCTTTGAAATCATTATAATTTATTTCACAATATCCTGCTGCATTTCTTTTACTTCCATAAACCTTGTTATCAACTCCACAAAAAGTTAAGAGACAAGGAGCAGTGTTTGGTGTTCCTGTTGTTGGTTCACT
Source organism: Candidatus Woesearchaeota archaeon (assembly GCA_964543665.1). GTDB lineage: Archaea > Nanobdellota > Nanobdellia > Pacearchaeales > GW2011-AR1 > MWBV01. Next base: position 21,244 of record CAZIZL010000001.1, read on the forward strand.
TCCCTCAACAGCACTAACAACTTTTACTTCACCTCCAATCATCCAGGAAATTGCAAGAATTCCAATTACTAAAATTGCTATCTGAAGAATTGCTTCAATTTGTTTTTTTCTTTTTTTTATTATTTTCATTTTATGGTTTTTTTACAAATTCACTTGTAAACACTTCTTTAATATCTCCTGAAAATCCAAGATAATTTTCTTTGTTTCCGCAATCTCCTAATGCAGTGCATATATTGTTCATTGCATTAGTCCATTCATCATAACCATCAAAAGGAGGATTTGTTTTTGCATATTTGCTGTCTTTTTTAGTATCCCCTTTTTTATATCCAGGAATGCAATAGCAATTCTCAACGCATTTCTCCTTTTTTTCATCCCAATCTTTTTGTTCTAATTTCTTTCTGCTTGCCAATACTCCAACTTCATATCTAACAACACAGGTTGAGCTTCCTACATTGCATATTTCTGGTCCATATCCTTCTCCAGCCCAAAAATCAAAACCAGGGGGAGATTTTGGAACACAGGAACCAGGGATTTGAATTTCATTACATAATCTGCCATCAAATAATCCTGAACAAACTTCTTTTGTAGTAAATCCTAGATTATTTCCTTTGGAATCTTTTAGAATACTATATCCTTCAATCCATTTACAATCTCTTGCATAAACATCTTCACAAGTATCTTTGCTTGATTGATTTACACAATCCTGCCATCTATTAACAACACATCCCGCAACACTATAATCATTTACTTCTGATTCAATGCAAACTTCCTGCCTGAATTCAGAACAAGGTTCAATAATGACTTCTCCATTATAGCATAGCATCCTGAAATATCTGCTTCCAGGAGCATTTGCATTGTCAGGGCTTTTCACATTTGTTGCACACCAGGTTTCTCCATGAAGATGATTCTCACCACTCTCAATTCTTCCGTTTTTATTTTCATCATAGGAGCAATCCAGGCTTCCGCAAAAAGCTTCTCCATAATTTGGCTTTATTGTCTTCCCTCTTTCATAATTTTGGCATATGCTTCCTGAAAAATAATCACATGCACCGCAGGTTTTTGAATTTTTATTTCCTTTTTCATTATCACAGGAAGGTTCCTGAATATATGTCCAGTAATCATTGTCATCAGTTAATTTTGAAGCATCATAAATATTTGCAATATTATTGCAGGTATCTAAAAAATAAACACTTTCATCAAAACAAGTTGTTCCCCCTCTTGGTCCGCAATTAGTTGCAAGCTGCTTGGCAGAGCATAAAAATCCTGAATGAAATACCCCTTTTATATCCCCTACACATTCTTTTTGGGCAATCATTAAGCATGTTGTTTCATATTCTTTTTCAAAAACACATGCACCTATTTCATCTGTGGTTATGCTTGCTATACATTCTAATTCACTTGTAATATCTTTTCTGTAATTTGTTGTTAATCCAAATTCTGAAGATAATTTTTTGCATTCAGTTTGAGTCACAAAAGCAGCCTGATTTCCCAATAAACAACAACCAAGAGTGCATTCAGGCAAATCCTCAATATTTTCTGCTTTCCAAAGCCCTTCATTATTATTACAAACCACCTGGGGGGTATTTGTCATGCATGTTCCCTGAATAGAATTTATGCATGTTCCAAGCTGACAATAAGAAGTTGCTTCACAGGAAGTTGGAACTTTTTTATAGCTTTCACCAGAAGAAGAAAAGGGATTTATTCCAGTTGCACATTCATTAGATAAAGCATTCATGCACCAGGGGCCATCATTCTTTAATCTTTCACAGCAATAAGAGCTTTCTATAGCAGAACTAAAATTAATTAATAAAATCCCAATTAAAAAAACAATCAAAATAAAAATTAAATTCTTTTTTTTCATCTTAAATAATATCTCCTGGAGGAATACTGTGTCCTGGAGGGAATGCATAACTTCTTGATGCAAACTGGAATTTCTTTTCAGTATCCCTGTTTGTTAAAATATAGATTGTGCTTTCATCAATTTGTTTTATCTTTTCAACTTTTAAATAATGGTAATAATTCATGTAAGTTGTTATTTCAGCATCTCCATATTGGGTTTCCCAGTTTATTATGCTGTTTGTTATTGCTGCAAGTTCATAGAGATTATTATCCAGAACAATCTTGAAATTTTCATATCTTTCAGTGTCTCCTTTTGTTATGACAAATTCATAATTAAAGGTTGTAATGATTTTACCAGGCAATAACTCCACCACAGTATCTCCTGGTTTCATATTTACATCATATCCCTTATTTTCATAGCTTTCTTTCATAGAATTAAAACAGGATACTGTTTCATCTTCAATTTCATTTAATATTTCAGACTGAATATGCTGAATTAGCATTGGCTGTTGCACAACACATGACTGATAATACTGATTTGTATAGCAGAGATATTCTATTTTATTTTTTTCATAATTATAATAAAATTCAGGAGCAACACTCCCTCCCTGCAGAGAAAGAATATCCGCTGTTTCAGAAATTTTTTCTTCCATGCATTCCTGAATATAAGCAGGAGGATTTTGTGATTCAACACTTATAGTGGGCCTTAATCTTGGATAATACATATAAATCAGAACTCCAATAGCAATAACCAATATAGCAATTATGATAAAAATAGTAACTTGTGCTCTTTTACCACCACCTTTTTTTCTCTCCCTCATTAATTCTAAACGATATTCTTGTTTAAAAATATTTCTTAATTAGTAAATGTATTTTAATCATCAGTCTCAACTCTTGGAGCAAGAAGAAAAGACAATTCAATGGAATCTGTCCTGATTTCCATTTTTAATGGATGATCCTCTGCAAAATTAAGAATGGTTTTAGGAGATAGTTTTGAAGCTTTTGCAAATTTCTGCAGATACTCCAGGCTGTATTTGGCTTTGCAGGATTCTGCATTTATTTTTGCTTCATCCCCTGAAAATTCTGTTCTGG
>CAZIZL010000002.1:0-13244 GCA_964543665.1 Candidatus Woesearchaeota archaeon
GAAATCGCGAGAGGAAACCCCTTGTTTTCCTCGTGCTCCTTCCCCTAAGCACTGAAGGGTGGCATCTTTTTGTACAATCCGATTGATACCACTCATTTAATTTAACCATAAAAAGTTTAAAAGGCTCAGGGTTTTTAAGAATTGTTGTTGTTAAATATTTTTAATTCATCTTAAAACTATTTCTTATATTCCCCCTTCTCTTTTACAAAAAGAAGGAATATAACTGAAATCAGAGCTATTGCTGAAATATACCAGAACATGACTCTTGGATTTATGTCCCAGAGAATTCCTGCAATTATTCCTGCAGGAATATTGACGATTCCGATTACAGAATGAAAGAATCCCATTGCAGTTCCTTTCATTTCTCCTGACAAATCTGATGCAAGTGCTTTTTGATTGGAATTTGTAATTGCATAAACTAATCCATATGCTGCAAAGAGTATGATCAATCCCAGCAGATTATTGCAGAACAGCAGAAACAGAGCTACCCCAAAGAATAAAACATAACCGAAAATCAAGATCTTTTTTCTTCCTATTTTATCAGACAATCTTCCAAAAGGAATTACAAAGAGTGCAAAACATAAATTAAAAAGTATGTAAAGTGCAAGAGGGATTAATGTGCTGTTTGTTATCTGCTTTGCCATCATGAGCATGAACATATAAAGTCCGAAATTACCAAGTGTAAAAACAGAAGTCACAAAAATGAAATACTTCAGTTTTTTGTCCAGTTTATGTATGCCTTCCAGCAAGCCTCTTTTTACTGGTTTTGTTTTTATCTCTTTTACAAATATAAGGGGTATTAAAGAAATTGCAGAAATAAGTGCAGCAATAAAGATTATTGATTTAAAATCAAGATTTAATTTCCAGAATAAAATCAAAACAAGGAAAGTCCCTATAATTCCCCCTGAAGTATCCATCATCTGGTGAATTCCAAACCATTTTCCGCGATGATGGGTGGATTCAATTATTATTGCGTCCCTTGGAGGATCCCTTAATTTCCCAAATCTTTCAAGTGAAATAAACATCAAAATTGCCTGCCAGGAATTTGCAAGGAACAAGAGAAATCTTGAAATTATTGAAATCAAATACCCAAGAAAGACAAAATTTTTTCTTTTACCATGTATGTCAGATATCCATCCCCCCAAAATCTTAAACAGGCTTGAAAACCCTTCTCTTAATCCGCTTAATGCACCAACAGCAATCCCTGTCCCTCCAAGTGCAGTAATGTAAAAAGGAAGTATAGGGGTAATCATCTCACTTCCAATATCATTGAAAAGACTTGAGCCTCCGAGAAGGTAAATATTTTTATGGCGAGATTTTCTATTCATTTCAGCCCCTTTTATTATTAATCCAAAGAAAATCAATTTAATAACATTTCTAATGGGTCTGGATAGCTTTTCAGACAATTAATGTAATAATTATGCTCTTCCTAATTTACTTAAATCCCTGAAAAATACAAATTCTGCATGATTCAATTCTGTCCTTCTTTCAATAACTCCTGCGACAACTCTATCCTTGTATAAAATATACCTTATTCTTTCATCTGTAATGGCTTTATCATTTTTATTTGTTGAAAAGTAGTTTTCATTTGCAAGCCAAAAAGATTTTATTTCAAAGATGGAATTTTCTCCAAACTTATTCTCCAAATAGTTTTTTGTTTCTAGGAAAAAATTGTCAATTTCCACTTCTGCCTCATGTGCATAATCAAGAAAAATCCTTTTCCTTTTAGGAACAGGTTTTAATTTTACCATAAATTAATCTTCCATATAATTTAAAAAAGATATCTATCATATAAAATATATATTGCGCCCGTATCGCATAGTGGTATTGCAATGGTTTGGAGTACCATGCCCTTTGGGCTCGCAGGTTCGATTCCTGCTGCGGGCGTTTTAGTTAATTTTAAAATCAAAATTTAGATTTTATACAGCAGGGTACAGGAGTCTGGAGTCCTCGTCGGGCCCATAATGAAAGGAAGGCAAGGTTCCTTCTATATTCTTTTGTATGGGGAACCCGGAGATCGTGCGGTTCAAATCCCACCCCTGCTATTTAACTTTTCAAAAAGTTTATAATCCTTTAATTAATAATAGAAATATAATTAAAATATACAAAGAGGAAAAAGAGATAAAATGTTGGGACAAATTGGATTGATTATAATTGCAGTTGCGTGGCTTATTCAGTTACTCTTCCTTATAAAAGGAAAAAAAGACCTTAGACTTGAATTTGTAATTGCCTATTTAATCGGTATAGGCCTTTTAATTGCAGGAGCAATGAAAGAGAAAAATTTTAATGACATGTTTTACCTTCAGATACTTACTTTTATTGCTGCTTTTCTTGTTCTTGCAAGAAAATTAAAAATACCCAAAAGAAAATATCTTGAAATTAAAGCTAATTAGGTTTAAAGCTTATTTAATTAATCTTTCTTTATATCTTTTTAAGAAATCTGGAAATTGAGAATGAATTGGTGAGGGAAGGGTATTTAATGTAAACCATTTAACATCATCAAATTTATGGGGTTCACCATTTGAAACTTTCTTTTTACCTACAAGAACTTTATAGTCTAATCCTATCCAGTGAGTTGGTTTTCCATTATTTGTTCTAAACATTTCCCTAATACCGAGAAATTCATAATCCAGTATATCAGTGCAGTATTCCTGTTTTATTTCCTTGGTTAATGTTTTCTCTAAACTATCTCCTAATTCTAATCCTCCTCCGCCTATATCCCACCTGCCTTGCTCATCACGGCAATTTATTCCTCGCTTAGCCATAATAAAATTTCCGTTTCCATCATGACAATAAAAAACTAAAGTTATTCCAGGATAATCCTCACCTTTAATCATAAAATAGCATAATTTAATTAGTTTATAAGAATTTATATTCAAACAAAGGCAAATTAGGTTTTTTTAAGAATTTTCTTTTCTAATTTGAAAAGAACCAGTAATCCCATTATTGAAATTACTCCTGTTAATACAAACACAAGCTGAAAACTTGTTACCTGAGCAAGCCATGCCCCAACACCTGCTGTAATTGCTGTTCCTATTCCAACTGCTGAAGAATAAACAGCCCACTGAAAACCTCTTTTTCCTTTTTCCAAATTAGAGGTAAATAAGCTTGACCATGTGGGATAGGCAAATGCTGCTCCAACACCATATATGAACTGGACAAAATAAAGATGGTAAATGCTTGTTGAGAAAATATAACCAAAAGGAACCAATGCTATAAATGCAGTTCCAAGCCAAAGCATCCAGATTCTGTCTTTTGGATTAAACTTGTAAGCAAGAAAGATCTGCAAAAGAGAATGAGTAATAAGGAAAATCGTGCTTGCAATTCCTGCTGCTAAAATTGTTCCTCCAACAAGATTGTCTTTTATAAAAATAGCAAGTATAGGAGAAACAAGTCCAAAACCGCTAAATATAAAAATGTCAGAGATAATAAGAAGCTTAAGTGCTTTATTCATTTTTCCTCTTTTATTATTTTATAAAAATTAAGGAGATTATAAATGTTTTGAGAAAACCAATAGTTTTTTATAAACAAATGCTTATTTTATTGCATGAAAAAAGGTGTTATGATTGGATTAATTATTCTTGGAATAGTTGTTGTTGCTGTTGGAGGGTTTTTAATTTATGATTTAAATAAAAATTCTTTTTCTGATAACAATTTAGGAGAGACAAAAACACTGATTCACAAGGATTTCAGAGCTGTAATCTCAGGGGAATGGAAAGAATCAGAAGTAGGAAGTTCAACATTTTTATATCTTCCTCTAAACACTGATTCAAAGGATATAAATGCAGAATTTATGTTAATTAATTCAGCATATTTGGGAGAGAATAATAATTTCACTTTAGATGGATTATTAGAACAGGGAATTAATGCTTCTGAACAGATTATGCCTGATTTTGAATTATTGGAAAATAATGAATGGTCAAATGGAAATCTTGAGGGAAAGGAAATCAAATTTGCTGGAACACAGGAAGAAGTAAAAAGGGAATTTACACAGGTTTTTGGAATAAAATACAACTCTATTTATTCTGTAACTTACTCCTGCCCTATTGAAAACTGCAATTATTATGAGAGTTATAATAGCTTAGTTGAGAGTTTTGAGCCTGTTGAAGCAAAATAATTCTTAGGCACAAAACCTTTAAATTCTCTTAATTTATCTTTTTAGTAAGCCGACATCGCATAGTGGTATTGCAATGGATTGCTAGCTCAAAACAATTTATTGTTTTGGCCTTTGCACAACAAAGGAATGGCAAATATCCATGCCCTCCGGGGTCCGAGAGTTCGATTCTCTCTGTCGGCGTATTGTTTCTATAAAGTGGTGACAAAATAGGAAGATTTATAAATATTGAATTTCTTGGGATTTTATGGAAAATTGCTATAAAGTTTTAGGAATATCTGAGAATGTATCACAAGATGAAATCAAAAATGCTTATAGAAAAATGGCTCTCAAATACCATCCAGATAAAAATGGTGGCAGTAAATTATCAGAAGAGAAATTTAAAGAAATTAAGGACGCCTACGATACATTAAATAAATTATTTTTGAAAAATCCATCGTATTCTGAGCAAAAAACTAAAGAAGAAAGTTCAGAGGAATCATTAATAAATTTGGGAAAAGGATATTCTTTCTTTGAGGGGCACGCAGACAGAGAAATACCTTTATCTAGAATTAAGGGTTACAATATATTGTCTACCAATAGAATTATGAAAAATATTCTTGAAAGAGGAGATTTTTACTCTGATTGGTTAAATCATTATTTTAATACTATTGATGCAGCAGCATATAATATGAATGGGGATGTAAAGATTATTTTAGATTCAAATCATATAAAGAATATAACTCCTAAATCAAAATTAAGATTTGATGCAATGGTTTTGGATGATGGCGAATTCGAAAATTTAACTGGAAAAAATATTTTGTACTTATCAAAGGAAAAGAAAGACAAAATTCATGGCAAAGCCTATACTCAAGAAAGTATTAAAGATTCTGAAGTTTGGAATTTTTTGGCGAGAGATAATAGATTATTGTTGAATTATGTAGATAAATCTTTCTCAGAGATTAAGAAATTTTATGAAAGAGAAAATGGGATGGAAATATATTTTTCTATTCCAAAATTTAAGAACGATAACTTTGATAAAATAAAACTTTTGTGCATTTCGCCCGTTTCTCTTAGGTCTCAAATCCAACATGGCAATATTGCAGGAAATTGCAAATTTGTTGGATTTAATGGGAAAAAGCTAGAAAACAGGTTTAATTAATTTCTATTTTTGAAAAGTTTCAACATTTTTTATTTTACTCCCAGATTCTTCTTAAATTAAAGAGAATAGTACGTTTCTATCCAGCACTCTCTGTCGGCGTTTACCTCTTAATATCAGAAGTCTTTTTCCACTGAACATAATTTTCACTAAGCATATCGACTATTCCCTGCCTTTGCTCGCTTTTTCCAAGACCTTTCCAGTCCAGAACTGCAAAATCAACTGTCTCTATTGTTTTCTTTACTGCCTCTATAATTGATTTTTCCTTTATTGGCATTACATAATTGGGAATTATGTGTGCAAATGCAATATTAGAAGTTAACTGCAGTTTATTAAAACTAGGGCAATAGTGAGGACCGCCTATTCCAATTGCAATTTCTTTGTATTGATTTTCCTTAAATTCCTCTATTGTGTCCTTTATTGTCTTTGCAATTATGAATCCTGCTCTTCTGTCATTCCATTCTGTTTCTGTTGAACCTATTTCAATAAAAACACAGGGCTTTTCTATCAGGGGGCCATGATGAGTGCATTCAAGTGTTACCTTGTAATTTATTCCTGTTTTTTTTGCCTGCTCCTCTAATTTTATGAATAAAAATTTATTGAACAAAGCTGATGCAGGACATAGTTTTTCAGGAACCCCTCCAAAATCAGCTGTATTAAAATTCCCAGGAGCATGAACAGAAAGGGTTTTTTCCCTGGATTCTGACTGGTGCTTAGATGCAAATATTATGAAATCATACTGGTTTATCTTTTCAAGATTTAAATTTTCTGTATAAATTATCTCCCCTTCAACCAAATAAAAATCAAAACTTGATTTATTTCCCCATGAAGACAAAAGCGGATTTTCCCTAAACTGGGATAACTGGGTTGTTATGTTTATCCCTGCCTTGTCTTTCTTAGATGCAACAATAAGATATTTCTGGAACATAATTTCTGAAAGATGCCAGAGGTTTTAAAGTTTATTGAGGGAATTTAAAAGGCATAGTTATCTCAAATCCTTAATATTATTAGATTAACAGATTATCTTCAACTTACTTCATTAACCTCAGAAATTAAATTAATTTTATGATTTTACTAACATAACTTATTATCAATCTTAATAGAAAACCCTTATAAAACAATTTATTCTTGATAAAGCATGAACCTGTTATCAGAATTATTAGCAAGTCTTTTCTTAGCATTAGTAACTATAATTTCGTCCATAGGATATCTTGGAATATTTTTACTGATGATTCTGGAAAGCATGATTCTTCCTGTTCCTTCTGAACTAGTCATGCCTTTTGCAGGATTTTTAATTGCTGAGGGAAAAATGGGCTTTTTATGGGTAATAGTCTTCAGCACTCTTGGAAGTTTAATCGGCTCTTTATTGTCTTATTATCTTGGAAGAATAGGTGGGAACAAACTTGTGTTTAAATCAGGAAGATATTTTCTTCTGAATAAAGAGCATCTTTTGAAAACTGAAAAATGGTTTTCAAAAAAAGGGGGGATAACAATATTTATTGGAAGGTTTATTCCAGTAGTCAGGCATTTTATTTCAATTCCTGCAGGAATAGGAAAGATGAATCTTAAAAAATTTATTATTTATACACTATTGGGGGCAGGAATCTGGAATACTTTTTTAACTTATCTTGGATTTTTATTAGGCAAAAACTGGGAAAAAGTATTGCAATATTCTGATTATGTTTCTTTTGGAATATTGGCAATTATTATTCTTGTTATAGGATATTTTGTTTTGAGAAGAATTGGGAAGAAGAGAAAGTGAAATTATAAAAACCCATATTAACTTTATTCTTTATGGAAGAGGTATATAAATTAATCATTGGAATTTGTGTGCTTGCTCTTGGAATCCCAATTGGGAATCTTCTTGCAAGAGCAACAAAAGAAGAGCTAAAAGAGGGAAAAAGGTGGTTTATTCTCCTGATTTTAATATGCATAATTGGAGCAGTTTTTGGATTGGTTTACAAGAATGATGTTTTATTATTTACTCTTTTGTTTATAGCGGTTGTTACTTCCAGAAGTCTGAAATATACTTTTAAAAAGAAAAATAAAAAAAGAAAGTAAAATTTATTAAGCAGGATAATTCTAATACTAAATGAAAGAAAAAGTAGTTTGTGTAAGCGGGTATTTTAATCCCATTCATGTCGGACATCTAAGAATGTTCAGAGATGCCAAGGCTCTTGGAACAAAATTAATTGTGATTGTTAATAATGATAAACAGGCATTTGCCAAGAAAGGAAAGATAATTATTAATGAAAATGACAGGCTTGAGATAGTTAAGTCAATTAAATGGGTTGATGATGCGATTATTGCAATTGATGAAGACAGAACTGTTTGTGAAACACTAAGAATAATTAAACCAGATATTTTTGCCAATGGAGGGGATAGGGTTGAGGGAAATGTTCCTGAAAAGGATGTTTGTGAAGAATTAGATATTGAAATGGTTTATAATGTTGGAGGAGGAAAAGCAGATAGTTCTACAGATATAATTAAGAGGGCTTCAGAATGACAATAAAAATAGGACCTTCTGGGCTGGGAGGAGTTTCGGAAAGCGAGAAAATTTTAAAGGAATTTAATAAATTGAATTTTGGAATATGTGAGGTTGCATTTACTCATTCTATTTATATGAACAAGGAACAGGCTGAGAAAATAGGGAAATTTGCAAAGGAAAACAAAATTGAGCTAAGCATTCATGCTCCTTATTTTATTAATTTAAATTCAGAAGAAAAACCAAAAATTCATGCAAGCATGCAGAGAATATTAAAATGCTGTGAAATAGGACATTCATTAGGTGCAAAAAACATTGTATTTCATTCTGGTTTTTATGGCAAGGAATTTTCAAAAGCAAAGACTCAAGAAGAAAAAAAGAAAGTGGAAGAAGAAACTTTTCAAAATATAAAAAAGAGAATTTTAGAAATGATTGAAGTTATTAAAGAGAAAAAGTGGAAGGTTGTTCTCTGTCCTGAAACAATGGGGAAAGTGAATGTTTTTGGGAGTGCAGAGGAAATTTCAAGATTAGTGAAAGAAACAGGATGTGGTTTTTGCATTGATTTTGCACATATTCTTGCAAGAAACAAAGAAGTGGATTATGAAAAAATAAAAAAGCTTTTCCCAGAGAAAGAATGGCACTGCCATTTTTCCGGAATAGTATATGGAGAAAAAGGGGAAAAACATCACATTAATCTTGAAAAGAAGCAATGGAAAGATCTTTTTGAAAATCTTCCAAGAAACAAAGAAATCTCAATTGTGTGCGAAAGTCCTGACAGAATTGGGGATAGTGCTGAGGGACTGAAGATTCTTGGGAAGTAGATAAAAGAATTATCTTAGTAAAATCCTATTAATAATTATAATCTATAGATAGGTAAATATCGGATATTGATTAAGAAGTTTATGCACTAACTTATTAAATAAGAACCTCAAGCTCCAATGTTCAGCAAAGTCAAAGCATACATTATTAATATTCCTAAAATTATTCCAGCTAAATTTCTAAATGAAAATACCTTTTTTTGGGATTTATGTATTTCAGGGATTAAATCAGAACCAGCAATATACAAAAATCCTCCTGCTGCAATTGGAATTATAAAATTAACGAAATTCCCAGAGTTTCCTGCAAGAATTATTCCTATTACTGCCCCTATTAAAGCCATTAATGCTGAAATGAAGTTAAAGAACAATGCCTTTGTTTTTGTAAATCCTGCATATAATAATACTCCAAAGTCTCCTATTTCCTGAGGGATTTCATGAATTATTACTGCAAGAGTTGTTGCAATTCCAACTGGTATGCTTACAAAATAAGAAGCAGCTATTATTAATCCATCAACTAAATTATGTATTCCATCTCCAATTAAATTCATTGCCCCAAAACTATGATGGTGCCCTTTACAATCCTGAATATGGCAGTGCCTCCAGTGAATAAAATTCTCAATAATAAAAAATAAAACTATTCCCCCTAAAATAAGAAAAGACGTGTTTAATGTGAAATTCCCACTTTTAATAATCTCAGGAATTAAATGAAGGAATGCCCCCCCTAAAAGAGAGCCTGCTGAGAGTGAAACAAGGAATATGAGGACTTTATCAAGGGTTTTTCCTCTTAATAAAATGAAGAAAATTCCTATTACTGAGATTATTGAGACAAGAAGAACACTCAGGAGAATGTAAACCTCTGTTTTCATAAAGTAAATTTGTTTTTTTGGTTTTTAAGGTTTGGGATTAGATACTTTAATAAACTAAATTTTATTTTTGTTTTTATGCTGTATCTAATAGGGCTTGGATTAAATTCTGAAAGCATCTCAAAAGAGAGTCTTGAAATTCTTAAAAGATGTAAAAGGATTTATCTTGATAATTATACAGTAGATTTTCCATATTCAATAGGGGAATTAGGGGAGATTATTGGGAAAAAGATAATTCCTTTAGGAAGGGAAAAAGTTGAAAATCTTGAGATAATAGATGAAGCGAAAAAAATGGACATTGCTTTTCTTGTTTATGGAAGCCCTTTAACTGCCACAACCCACATTACCTTAATTCAGGAAGCCCTGGCTTCTGGAATCAAATACAAGGTATTTCATAATGCCTCAATTTTAGATGCAGTTTCTGAAACAGGTTTGCAATTGTATAAATTTGGGAAAATAGCTTCAATGCCTATGTGGAAGCCTGAAAAGAATTTTACTCCAGATTCATTTATGGAAATTGTAAAAGAAAACCAGTCAATAAAAGCACATTCTCTTATTTTGATTGATATTGGGCTGGATTTTGAAGAGGCACTTAAACAGCTTGAAAAATCTGCTGAGAAATATTCTGTCAAGCTTAAGAAAATAATTATATGCCAGTCATTAGGAACAAAGAGGGGGAAAATAATGTACAGAGATATTGAAGAAGCAAGGGAATTTTCAGGAGTTAAAAAGCCATATTGCATTATAATTCCAGGGGAACTGCATTTCCTGGAGCAAGATTTTTTAAGAACTTTTGAATAAGAAAACCTTGTTACTCGTTCGCTGGTGAATGTTCTATCAAACGAGAAAAAGATATGCTTAAGGTGTTTGAATGAAGATAAAAAATAACAAGAAATACTTTTCTAAAAAATTATAATCCTTCTTTAAGAGCTGTTTCAAGAGCAGAAGGCTTTAAATTTCCTTTTTCATTAAACATATTCTTGTAAACTTCTGTGTATACCTCAGCGTTAGTCTTGCCTTTTATCATTTTACTGTATTGTTCTGAGTCAAACAAGTCTGCAACTACAGCATAAAATTTTCTTTTATTTTCTGGGGTCAATCTTTCTATTTTTTCTAGAATCTCTTTAGACATAAAAAACCCATAGAGAAGGAGTTTTTAAGAATTTCTGTTTATTTGAACAACTTTTAAAAACTCCTTCTTCTATTGAAATAGGATATGTATAACTTTAAAGAAATTGAAAAAATTGCAAAAGAAAAACTGAAAAAGCATAGAAAAGAAATTGAGAAAGCTGTTCAGGACAACCCAAAAAAGCCTCTTTTTAGTTTTCTTGAAGGGCCCCCTACTGCAAATGCCCCTCCTGCACTGCATCATCTTGAAGCAAGAACTTTCAAGGACATAATCTGCAAATTCAAATTCATGAGGGGATTTTCTGTTCCAAGAAAAGGGGGATGGGACTGCCATGGATTGCCTGTGGAAGTTCAGGTTGAAAAGGAACTCAAGCTTGAATCAAAAAAAGATGTTGAAAAATACGGAACAGAGAAGTTTATTGAGAAATGCAGAGAGAATGTTTTCTCAAATATAAACGACTGGAACAAATCAACAGAAGAGCTAAACTACTGGGTTGATCTTAAAAACCCTTATATTACTCTTGAAAATGATTATATTGAAAGTGTATGGTGGAGTCTTAAGGAGCTTTACAAAAAGAAATTACTATACGAAGGATATAAAGTTATTCCTTTCTGCCCTCGTTGCGGAACCCCTCTTTCAAGCCATGAAGTTGCACTTGGATACAAGGATGTTCAGGAAGATTCTGTTTATATTGCATTTAAATTAAAAGACAAAAAAAATGAATATGTTCTTGCATGGACAACGACTCCCTGGACTCTTCCTGGAAATGTGGCTCTTGCTGTTGGTCCAAAAATCGATTATGTAAAAGTAAAGCTTCCTGATGGAGATAAATTAATTTTAGGAAAAGAAAAATTAAATTTATTAAAAGGAAACTGCGAAGTTATTGAAAAGATCAAAGGAAAAGATTTGGTTGGACTGGGATATGAGCCTCTTTATGATATTAAAGAACTGCAAAGTGAAAATTCCTATAAAATTGTTCCTGCTGATTTTGTAACAACAGAAGAGGGGACCGGAGTAGTTCATACAGCTGTTATGTATGGAGAAGATGATTATAATTTAGGAAAGGAAATAGGGCTTCCTGAAGTTCACACAGTTGGACAGGATGGAAAGTTCCTTGATATTGCCCCTGAATTTTTAAGAGGAAAATTTGTAAAATCTGCAGAGAAATCAATAATAGAGGATTTAAAAAAAAGGCGCCTGCTCTTTAAACTGGAAAGAATAAATCATGATTATCCTTTTTGCTGGAGATGCGATTCTCCTCTTTTGTATTATGGGATTAATTCCTGGTTTATTAATGCAAGCTCTGTTAGGAATAAATTAATTGAATTTAATAATAAAATAAACTGGTTTCCTTCACATATTAAAGAAGGAAGATTTGGAAAATGGATTGAGAGTGCAAAAGACTGGGCACTATCAAGATTCAAATTCTGGGGAACTCCTCTTCCAATATGGAAATGTGAATGCGGAGAAGAGAAAATAATAGGAAGCATTGAGGAATTAAAAAAAGAAGCAATAAAATTACCAAAAGAAAAAATTGATTTGCACAAACCCTGGATAGACAAAATTAAAATAAAATGCTCATGCGGAAAAGAAATGACAAGAATAAAAGACGTGATTGACTGCTGGTATGACTCTGGAAGTGCATCTTTTGCCCAGTTTCACTATCCATTTGAAAATAAAAAAGAATTTGAAAAGAGATTTCCCTATGATTTTATTGCAGAAGGAATTGATCAGACAAGAGGATGGTTCTATACTTTGCATGTTTTAGGAGCTGTTTTATTTGACAAACCTGCATATAAAAATGTAATATGCATGGGGCATGTTGTTGATGAAAAAGGAGAAAAAATGTCCAAATCAAAGGGGAATATAATAAAACCAGGGGAAATTATAGAGAAAGCAGGAGTAGATGCTGTAAGACTTCAGTTCTGCACAACAGATGTTGGGAACTCCAAGAGATTTTCCTATGAATTAATGAATGAATCAGTAATCCCTTTTCTGAATGTTCTTTATAATTGCTCTAATTACTATCTTCAGCTGGAAAATAAAAAGAATAAATTAAATTTAGAAGATAAATGGATTTTAAGCAGGATGAACAGCTTAATTGAAGAAGTTACAGGAGAATTGGAAAAATATTCCCTGGATAAGGCTTTTCAAAAGATATTTGATTTTGTTGTCAATGATTTTTCAAGAAAATACATTAAAATAACAAGAGAAAGAGAAGATACAAAAGAAATAATAGGGGAAGTTCTTGAAAAAACCTCTTTATTGCTGGCTCCTTTTGCTCCATATATTTCTGAATATTTATACAGTAATTTTTCAAAAGATTCAGTTCATTTGTCAGACTGGCCAAAACAAGACAAAAAGAAAATTGACAAGGAACTGGAAAAAGAAATGGAATCAGCAATGAAAATAATTGAAATGGGGTTTGCAGAAAGAGATAAAATAGGAATTGGATTAAAGTGGCCTCTGAAAAAAGCAATAATTTCAGGGAAAAATATTGATATAGATGAAGAATTAACTGAGATATTAAAATCACAATTAAATGTAAAAGAAATTCTTATTGAAGAAAGCGGGGAATTAAAAGTTGAATTAGACAAGAACATTACCAGTGAACTCGAATCTGAAGGATATGCAAGGGAGTTGTCAAGGCAGATTCAGGCATTCAGAAAACAACTTGGTCTAGAAAAAAAAGATAAG
>CAZIZL010000002.1:13254-23847 GCA_964543665.1 Candidatus Woesearchaeota archaeon
TAGGATTGATTAAAAGAAATAAAATTGAGCTTTATATAAAGACAGAAAATGGGGAATTTCTGAATATGCTCCAATCCCAAAAAGAGTTTATAAAACAGAGAACAAACTCAAAAAAAATATATTTTGTTACAACTAAGAAGGAAACATTTAAAAATAAAGAAGATTTCAAAATAAAAGATAAAAGAGGGGAGATAGGCATTACTTATTAAAAATAACCACCCATAAGTAATCCAATAAATTTACTCTTTTATTATAACAAACTTTAAAAGGGAATAATCCCAATAAAGAACATCAAAAAATGATAGTAAAAGACGAATTTTTAAGCAGGTTAAGAAAGATTTTCGATTTAAACTTATATGAGGTAAAAGTCTGGACAGCACTTTTATCACGAGGAACTTCTACTGCAGGAGAACTTAGCAATATTTCTGATGTTCCGCGTTCAAGAACTTATGATATTCTGGAAAGCCTTGAGAAAAAAGGATTTATTGTAATGAAGCTTGGAAAGCCGATTAAGTTTGTAGCTTTAAAACCAGAAGAAGTTGTTGAAAGAGTAAAAAAGAATCTGATTAAATATGCACAGGAGAGAACAAAAAGACTGGAATCCTTAAAAGAAGATGAGGTTTTGGAGGAATTAAATGGATTGTTCACAAAAGGAATTAAATTTGTTGAGCCATCTGAATTATCAGGAAGCCTGAAAGGAAGGCAAAATCTGTATAATCATCTGGATATGATGATAAGAGATGCTGAAAAAACAGTTACAATGGTTACAACCTCAGAAGGATTGAACAGAAAACTTGAGGCATTAATGCCTGTTTTGGAAAAGGCAAAAAAAAGAGGAATAAGAGTAAGAATTGCTGCTCCGATTAATAATAATAATATAAAAGTCGCAAAAGAACTGAAAAAAGTTGCTGAGGTCAAGAATATGGAAAAATTAAAGGCAAGATTTGTTATTATTTATTCAAACCAGATTATGTTCATGCTCCTGGATGATGAAAAATTCCATCCAAATTACGATATTGGCATCTGGATAAACACAGAATTTTTTGCTCTGGCACTTGAACAGATGTTTGAGTTAGCCTGGAAAGAAATGAAGAGTATAAAATAAAAATTAATGCATTTCTGCTATAATTTAATAATAAAGATTACAATAGTTATCTCAGTCAAATCATACTTTGTAATCACATTATCAAAGCCGGATAATAGTTGAACAATTCCTGTGAATATATGCATTAACCTATTCTTTAAAAACGAAAAATTAGTATTTGATGCGTTAAGGGTAAAAATCAAAACATATAAAAAATCCATTCCCCTATATTTTTCATGCAAAGAGCAAATGTAAAATTTGCACTTATTATTTAACAGGTAAAATGCAAAGAGGAAGAGGAAGATTCTGGAGAATATTTTTAGCAATCTTAATCTTATTAGTGCTTCTTGCAGGAGTGTATTTCTGTGTTAAGTTCTATTCTAATTGGAGAGGAAAGAGAAATTTAATGGTATTTGAACAGGGATTCCAATACGGTTATACTCAAGCAGTTTATGAAATAATAAATGTTTCCAAAACTTGCCAGCCTTTTCCTGTTTATATGGGAAATGAATCAATAAATCTCATTTCTGTAGACTGCCTTAGTTAATCAAAACATATAAGAATATCTTTAGATTGATTTAATTATAAAAAAGATGGTAAAAAGAAAGTCAAATATTAGGTGGTATCATTGGGCAGGATGGATTCTTGCTGGAATTGCATTAATCTTACTTGCTTATGGAATTATTAAGAATTTAATTTAAAATGAAAGTTGGCGAGAGTTTCTCAGCACTTGCACATATATTAAACTTTGGCATTCTTCTTTATTTTATAAATTCTGCACTTTTAACAAATTGCATGGATAATCAAGAGATAATAATCTCTTTTATAGGGCTTTTCGCTGCTTTAGTTGCAAATATAATTTCAGTTATTGATAATCAAAACATATAAAAACTGAAATATATATATTATAATGTATACTTTAATAATTGAAAGGAGGTAAAATGAATCTCTACGATGATTTATTACAAAATCATCTGAAGGAGATTTAAAAAAGATGGCAAGAAAAAGAAGAAGAGCTATGAAAAAAGATGTTAATGCAGAAGAAAATTACGATAGGCATGGAAAATGCAATTGCAAGTATTTCTTAGTAAAAATCACTGCAATGGCTTTTATCATGTTCTTAGTAACTGTCTGGCGTACTCCTGTAGGTAACTGGCTTTTAGGAGTTCCTTGGTGGGTTTATCTTATAATAATGGTTGTATTTGGAGCAGGAGCATGCATGAAGAATTGCTGGTACTGTAAGAAATAAATTTTTTATTTTTTTATTTTATATTTTCTAATTCTGTTATTTTTTACCATAAATATTTATAAAGTATTAGTTATGCTAAAAATCCATGGTTAAAAAAGAAAATACAAAAACCAAGATAAGAGAGGGGGATTATGAGGGGGTTTTTTTAAAAGAAGAACTTCAACAAAATTTTAAGTGCAAATTATATAATTTTATGCTTTTGATTAAATCTGACAATGTTTCTGAAGAGAATGATAGGATTTATTATTCTTTAAAATTGTTTGTTGGAAATATTAAAATTCTGGATAAAGAATATAGTTTATTGGAAAAAAATGTGCAAATTGATATTTCTCGCCCAATTAATGCTGTTTCTAAATATACTGTTAAGGAAATCAAGGAGAACTTAATTAAAAATAAATGGAAGAGATTAACAAAATACCAATCTTCTAAATTAGCAGAAATTTTAGACTCAGAAAATCCAAGAAGAATTTATCTTGGATTAAAAATAAAAGATTATAGATAAAAGTTCCTCAACCGAAGAGCTTTTAAACTAATTTTCTGATATCTATGTAAAGTAAAATGAAGGAAAAAATAAAATGACAACAGGAAAAGTTATACAATTTCGCAGAGGAAGAAATACTATTACTGAAAAGCATTTTTTAATTGAAATAGAGGGGGTTTCAAAAAAAGAAGATGCTCAGAAATTTGTAAACAAAAATGTTTCCTGGAAATCTCCTGCTGGAAAAGAGATCAAGGGAAAAATTGCTGCTACTCATGGAAATAAAGGAGTTGTAAGAGCTATTTTTGAAAAAGGACTTCCTGGGCAGGCAATTACAACAAAGGTGGAGATAAAATAAAATGGCATCATTAACTGAAATTAAAATTTCGTTTGAATGCTCCCATTCAAATAAGGAGGCAGAATGGCATCATTAAGAAAAGCAAATGCATATTCAAGAAGGCATGTTGTCCCTTTTACACGTGTGAGCAAGAAAAAGCAAAAATCTTACATTAAAGTAGTTCCTCCCCAGAAGATTGTTAAATTCAGCATGGGTGAGGGGAAACTTTACAATACAGGGAAACTTCCGCATGTCCTGAAAGTTGTTTCAACAGACAGTGTTCAGCTAAGGCATAATGCACTGGAATCCTGCAGGCAGTTTATAAACAAGAAATTAGACAAGGATTTGGCTGGACAGTATTTCTTTAAAGTTGTTCCTTACCCCCATCATATTCAGAGGGAAAATAAAATGCTTACCGGAGCTGGTGCTGACAGAATGCAGACAGGAATGCAGTTGTCTTTTGGAAAATCAATGGGAAAAGCAGCTATTTTAAAGCCAGGATCAGAAGTTTTTGTTATTGCTCTCGCAACACCCAAGGGAGTCGTAATTGCCAGGCATGTCATTAATCAGATTAAGCCAAAACTTCCTGGAAGAACCAAAGTTCTTTATGAATTTAAAGCTCAATGAATTGTTACTTTTACTTAATAGTAACAAAATAGAAAAGTTTATAAAGCCTGGATTTCTCTAAAAACTATGGAAAAAAGAAATTTGGAAAACAAGTTTAATGGAAATAAATTATCTAATTGGAAATTAAATAGTAAAATTGAGACTTTTAATGCAGGAAATATAGGATCAAATAAGGTAAGTATTGGATTTGTTCCAATAAAGAAAGGATACATCTTATCTCCAAAAATTTCTGCAAAACCTTTAGAAAAAGCAAATCAGGAATGCATTGGATTTACTCCAAGAAAAGGCGGATACATTATTACGCCTAAGGAAGTTAAAATAAAAAATAGGAGTCTTGGAGAGAATGTTCATGAAACAATATTAAAGACAGGTTTAGATTATTTAGCTGAATGTGCTAAAATGGGGGAAGATGTTGATGAAAAAATACTTAGTGCACTTGGAAGAGCCTATGATTTAAGACCAGACTGGTATACTGATTATCAGACAAAATTAAAGGATGCAATGAAAGAAGGAGGATTATTTTAAATGGCAGCAGATAAAGGAAATAACCAAGAGAAAAAAGAACCTTCACCAGAAGAACAAAGAGCTTTGAATGTAAAAAATACTTTAGAATATAAATTACTTCAAAATTCTGTAGGAGCTAGTGCAATAAAATCAAATCAAAGTGATTGGGGTAGATTTGCAGTTATGGGAGCTACTTCTGCTTATAATACTGCAATGGATAGTGAAGATGGAAGAAAAGAGCTTAAAGGTTTGCAAGATCAAAAATCAGCAGAATTTTCAAAATATGGTGTTTTTGAAGAGGCAATAGTAACCAGAGGAGATGTTTCTTATAAATTAGCAAAGCAACTTGAGGAAGTTCTTCATATGGCGAAATTTGGGGAAATAGAAAAATATTCTAAAGATCTTGGAGCTAATTTGACATTTAAAGTTCCTGATGAAATGAAAGATTATAGCATGAAAGAAATAATTAACAGTGTTGCAGATAAAGAAAAAGGAACTGCTGATTTAAACAAATTAAGTGATTCATACAAAGAAGCACTTGACTTTTATAGGAATGTCCTTTCTCATGTTTGTGAAAGAACATATGCTGCAAATATTGCAAAGAAAGCAGATTATTTTGCGGACATAAATGCTCATGCAATGCAGCTTGGAGAAAAATATCAATTACCTAAGGAAGCTCCAAAAGATAATAACAAACCTAAAGAAGGAGCAAAGAAAAAATGAGCATGAATTTAAGTGAAATAGCTGAACTTTCAGGAATGATTCTTGGTGTTCCTGCTGTAGGTTATTGCCTTTACAGGTTAAAAGACAAATATGTTAATTTTGCAGAAAGAAATGAATTATATGATAAAGAATTAGAAAAAGAAGATATGAAGGATTAAATCTTAAAGCCCTGCTCAACTGTTATTAATTATCATTAACCAATCCCTAAAAAATATTACTGAATTAATTTATTAACTAATTTTGCCATTTCTGAGAGAAATTCCTGTGTTCTGCTCTGCCAATCATCAATTTCAACTCCCTTTAAATCTGTTATTTCCCCATGTGTTATTTTCTTATGAAGAATATTCAAATCTCTAAACCAGACTACATATTTCATTTTTAATTTTCCTGCATTTACAAAATTTATTTTTAATTCTGCCGAAATATGCTCTGGAGATGGAGGAGAAACTTTTGCTGCAATTAATGCTGCATGTGCTGAATCAACCATTGCCCAGTATAATCCTTCAATTGCTCCTAATTCAGAGGATTTGCTTCTTGCAAAATGAACAGGGGCTCTCTGCAAACAGGAATAAATTGCTTCTGGAGTTGATTTTATTTTTCCCTCAATCAGCATTTGCTTTAAAGGATTGAAAAAACCAGCCATGTCAATCATTGCTTCGCCATATCTTAAAATATTAATCAGTATCGGGTCTCCCCTCATTAAATCCTCCCACCAGGTTGTAAGCTTTACTGTATTAATATGCAAATCTTTTTTATAGGGATTAGATTTTATTATTCTTTCAAGCTCCTCCCTGTACCATGCAATTAATTCCTGATCCCATTTTACTGATGCATCATCAATAATAAGAATTATATCAATATCTGAGCCGGCTGTTGCATTCTGCTTTACACTTGAGCCAAAAAGAATTATAGATTTTATCATTTTATCAAATTTCCTGTATGCTTTTACAGCAAAATCCATTGCAATGTCTTCTTCTGTTTTTAACTGAAGGCTTGGAATATCCTTTGGATTTACCCCAGATTTAGATTTTTTATGGTGCCTTTGCCTGTTTATTTTCTCAACTTCCTCTTTAATGCTATTATTAATTTTTTTAACTTCTTTTTTATTGTCTTTTGGTTTTTTAAAAACTTTTTTCTTTTTTTTAGTCATCTTTTTTCACCTCTCTGAATTAATGAATGTTTTGATGTTTTTAAGTTTTCTTGTTTTATATATTTTAATCCAAACCAATCTGTAAATTGTATAACTTATAATAAATTCCTTTTTCTCTCATCAATTCATAATGGTTTCCTGATTCAGCAATTTTTCCTTTATCCAATACTATTATTTTATCAGCGTGTTTTACAGTTGAAAATCTGTGTGCAATTATTATGGTTGTTCTCCCTTTTACCAGGTTTTTAATCCCTTCCTGAACAACTCTTTCAGATTCAGCATCTAATGCAGAAGTAGGTTCATCCAGAATTAAAATAGCTGGATTTCTTAGGAAAGCCATTGTTAGTGCAATTCTTTGTTTTTGTCCCATTGATAATCTAATTCCTCTTTCTCCAATAACAGTATCATATTTTTTTGATAAATTGTTTATAAACTCATATGCCCCTGCTGCTTTTGCAGCATCTTCAATTTCTTTACGACTTGCATTTGGTTTTGCATACAGTATATTTTTCATAAGGGTGTCGTCTAATAGACTTAATTCCTGGGGAACAATTGCCATCTGTTCTCTTAAAAATTGTAATTGTATTTCTGAGATATCTATTCCATCTAGCAAGATTTTCCCTTTTTGTGGTTTGTAATATCCTAAAATTAATTCTGAAAGTGTTGATTTTCCAACCCCACTTTTTCCTACCAGGGCTATACTTTTTCCTGCTTCTATTTTGAAATTTATATTTTTTAATACCTCTTTATCTTTTTTGTATGAAAAAGTCACATCTTTAAATGTTATTTCTCCCTTAACATTTTTAAGTATTTTATCTCCATGTTTCATGCTTTCAGGAATTGAATTTTCAAATGAGATTATTTTTCTCATTGAAGCAGAGGATTTTTTATAGGATTTATAAAATTCCGTAAGGGTCCAAAGAGGAGTGAAAACTAAATTAATGTATCCAAAAAACATAATAAATTGTCCTGCAGTTATTGAATCATTTTTTAAAAAGAATATTGCAAAAACAAGAAGAATTACAAAACCGATACTATAAACCAATCCCTGATAAAATGAAAGTCGATGCCATTTTTTCTGAGCGAAAGTCATTGGAGGGAGAACTTTTGTAACAAGAATATCATAAATAGTGCTTTTTTCTTTTTCTTCGTTTGCAAAATTTTTTATAAGAAAAACATTATTTAATCTGTCATAAACTTTCCCGTATTGTTTATTCATCATTACAGTCAGCTTTTCTTGAGAATCTATTACTGGTTTACTGAATTTTACTGTAACTAATACATAAATTAAAAGAACAAAAATCAACAGTATTGCTAATTGCCATTGAACAAGAAAAACAATAATTGCTGAGAAAATCAATACTAATGTCTGAGGCATAAGATTTGAAAAGTTTACAATTAATTGTTCGATATGCCAGGACCCTCTTGAAATTTTATTAAGAAATTCTCCTGTTCTTTTATTTTTATGAAAACTCATTGGAAGACTTATAAAATGCCCATAGGTTTTAGCTTCCCTGCTCCAGGTAGCTCTTGCTCCAAGATTTCCTCCTAAATAAGAGGCTTTGTTTTGTATATAGTTTGAAATCAAACTAGTGAATAACCAGATAAATATTAAAGAAAAAAGGATATTTGTAGGAGTGTCTTTAATTGCAAGGTCAAATAACCTTCCATAAATAAAAGGAATAAGAGTAGATAATATTGAGGCAAGTATTGCAATTACAGTGATTAGTATTATCTCTTTTTTATATGGCTTTAATATTTCTTTTAGAAATTCCATTACAGAAATCATATTACTCCATTCCCCTTCCAGACATTCTGCTTCCCTGTCCTCCTCTGATATCTCCTCCTAATTCAGAAGGAAGCTGGGAGAATCCTGCTCCCCATAATTGATAATTATTTGATGGAAGCATCATTCCATACCCTGAAGAATAATTCTGATAAAATCCAAGTGATTGATTCCAGCCAGGGCCTCCTCCAGAAGTATACATTGGAGAACCCATTCCTTCAAGAGATTCTTTTAAGGGATTTGTCTGCATGTGCTGCCACCAACTTGAAGCTTCAATGACTTTTTTTGCCTCAAATCCTGGCTTTCCTAATTTTTCCATAATCTCTTTTAATGGAACATTTCCCATCCCCATTGGAAGTTCTGTGTGTTCAAGGCCAAAATTATCAGACAAGTGAACATGCTTGACATAAGGTGCAATTTTTTCAGATTCTTTAATTATTTCTTTGTCTCCAAAGCCCTGCTTTCTCAGCATGTTAATATGCCCAACATCCCAGGTTGCACCAATTAATTGTTCTGCTATCTTTTTTGCCTGACTTTCATTCATTCCTTTTTCTTTTGCTCTTTCAACAAATCTCTCTCTTGAAGCAATAACAAGATTTCTCAAATCCTCTCCTGTTGAAAGCCCCATTCCTGCTGGAGGATTTTCAATTACAATCATTGGAGTTTTATTCACATCCTTTATTTTCTCATAAGCGTTAAATGCAGAATTTCCAAAAGTTTTTGATGATTGTTCTATTGCAAATTTCTCTATTGGAACAAACATTTCTGGAGGAGTATTTTTTAAATTATTTATTAGTGTTTGTATTGCTTTTGATTGTCCCATTGGAGTTTTGTCTTCTCCTAATTGGTGTCTAAATTGGTCTGCAACTTTGCTCAGTATTCTTTTATTTTCTTCATCACCATATTTGTATGCTTTATTAAATAAGAGTTCTACATGCTGACGAGTATCTTCCAAATAAGAACGTGCATTCATCCAGTGATCATAAGCTTGTCTTTGTGTTGGAGTTAATCCATTTTCTGGATTTATATTTCCTTTATTTATATCCTCGATGAGATGTTGTATTTGAATTTGGTTATTTTGAAGTATTTCATCTGCTCTTTCTTTATTAAATAAATGTTGATTTATTTGATCATCCCAAGTAGTATGGTTTATTGATTGCAATCTATCTTCTGCTTTTTGTAATTTTCCTTTTTCAAGAGGTATGAGGTTGTATTTTTCTCTTTCACTCATGCCATGAAATTCTTCTGGGTTCATACTCCCACTTTTTATTCTGCTTTGAATTTCTGGTTTTAATTCTCTCATATCTGGATGAAAAATAGTTTCTGTTGTTAATTGGGTCATTTTTCCTGATTCCCTGTCAATCGCAATTAATCTTTTTGCTTCTCTTTCTTTTCCTGGTTCTCCAAGTGTTTTCCATTCTGAACCTGAAATTCCCTCTGCTGAATGAAAAGTCACTGGTATATTGCCATCTGGATTTACATCTCTTATTCTCTGCAAAAATTCAGAGATTCTTCTTTCTGCCATTTCCCTGTTTAATTCATCATATCCCTGCTGAGAAATTCCTGCTGTATCAATTACAGGGCCATGAACAGAAACATCCACTCCTGTTAATTTGCTTAATTCCCTCATTTCTTTATATTGCTGTTTTGGAATTGCATCATAAAGTTCGGGAGAAACAAGAGTAAGTTCAATTTCTTTTACACCAGAAGATAATTTTGCAGAAGCATCTTTTATCATATTTGCTGTTCTTGGATCAGTTGTTATTCCAAGAGAGCCTGCATTTGCCCTATATCCTGTAAAAGAATTGAAATAGGCTTTATTTGGATCCAAGGAAGAATATCCTCCCTGATAAATATTTTCAATTGTATATCCACCCTCTTCTGCCATAATAATATTAGAAAAGAATAATTTATTAACTTAATGGTTAGGGCTTTGTCGGAGAATATTTTATTTCTTTTCTTGATAAAATATCTTCTTTTTGGAATTCTTTTTGGTCAAACTTTTTTACTGGATTGTATTTTTCAAAGGTATTTTCTGAACTGGATTTTGCATCAGGAGAATTCTGAAACATAATTTCTGTTCTTTCCCATGATGCTTTTCTTTCAAATTTTTCTATTTCAGGAACCTGCATAAGATTTGAAGTTAATTGGTTTTCATAAGACATATATTTTGGCTGTTCTTTGTTTCCTGCTATTGCATTATATTTGAAGGGATCTCCGTTATCTGAATTATTCTCATTAACAGAACTGGATTCAGAGAGGTTTTGCTCTAATCTTACAAATCCTCTCTGGGGAGCATTAATCCTGCCAAGAGAAGGGGAAAAATCCTGAAATTCTTCTTTTGCAACATTGTAAGCATTATATTTTACTTCATGCCTTTCAAACCAGTTGTCAAAATTGGAGAAAAAATTCCCTTGGTGGTACATTGAGCAGGATTCGACGACAACTAAAGGAAGAGGAGTTTGCGTTATGAATGAAAGCGTCGGGAAGAAAATGAATTTTATTATTATAACTATTAATACCAGGGAAACCAGCCAGGACTGCCAGGTGTCTTCGTTTAGGAACTTCCAGAATTTTTTTAATGATTCTTTAATAGGCATTCAGTTATTTGGAAAATGGCGTTTTTAAAGATTAGGAATGATGCGCCGTCCGGGA
>CAZIZL010000003.1:0-2725 GCA_964543665.1 Candidatus Woesearchaeota archaeon
AAATTATAAGAGATTTTATGAAGATATTTTAGAGTTATCTAAATCATTTCCTACTTGCACTTTAGCTCAGAAAATGGAAAGATTATCTAAAAGAATTCTGTAAGATTTTTTTGAGTATTTAATATCCTTAAAAGTTTGCTTTGCCTTAATAGACCTTCAATGTCATAATTAAATCTTTTATTAGAGATAAATTTAGCAGAAGTCAATAATTCCTCTTTAGATTCAAATTTAAATAATTTATTTTTTAGTGCCTTTTTAATTGATTCGCGACATACCCAGACACCTAAAGAGGCCCAATAACTTGGAGTTTCCAGTCTAATAGCCAAAACACTTGCCTGGCGTTTAATTGAGTTTAAATATTCCAAAATAGGAAAACGTGAAGCATAATACCCTCCAGAAGTATTAAATGCATAATTCTTTCTTCCGGAATAGCTCTCAAAATCTGTTGCAGCTTTTATTTCATTGCTTGGATTCCAGGAACTTCCAGGAAGATATAATTCAAATAATTCATAATTCCATACATTAGGAAACATCAGAATCAAATACTGATTTCCCATAAATTCTCCAAAAAATAAGTCATAATTCTCAATCCAGAGATAATCCCGTATATTCTTCAAAAGCTGTTTTCCCAGAATATCATCTGTAGCGGTTATGCTCCATCTTGTTGGAACAAATTTCTTATTTTTCTTTAATCCCATAACCCCGACACTTAAAATCTTGCTTAAGGTATATTCATTAAAATTATTCTTGTAAAGAATTTCCATTCCTTCAGAAGCCAGAATATCATCATTCATTATTTTATCAACTTGAGGATCTATCCTGACATTCCCTGTAATTTCAGCATTCTTAAGATTAGCTCTCATTCCATGCGGAGTTAAAATCTTGTCTTTTTCTCTTCCGAGAATAAGGCGGTTTTTAAGTTCAATTTCAATATTCACCTGTTTTGAGGAAATAGCAACCTCCTTTGCAATTTCTACAAATTTCTTGTTTAATCTTGCATCACTGACTTTTGTCTGAAATCTTGAATTAAGAAGGCTGTTTCTTAATCCAATTACCTCTTCAATCCCAAAATTATTTTCAGCCCAGTATTTTGCATCGTCATAAACCCAGGAATTTTAATCTATCCCAATTGGACTTAAAATCCCCACATTAACAAGAGGATATTTCAGTTTTGAGCCAATAAAAACACTTGGAGGGGAAATTGAATCTATCTTGGATATTTTGCTTAAATCTTTTATTTTAAATCCTGTTTCAGCTATTTTCTTAACAACTTCAAATTTTATATTTTCAGGCATAAATAAAAAAGAACAAAATTATTTAAATTAATTTGTAACTACTAAAGATTACTCACCTATTAAAAAAACCCTTTTCAAAAGAGCCCAATCCCTTTTGAAAATAAAAACCGAGGTTATACGGATTTATATTCTCATTTTTTATAAATCTGCTCCAAATCCTTCTCATGGGAGAATCATTTGATATTATGGCTGTTTTTCCTTTTAATTTTGAAAAAACTCCTCCTGTAATGAGCAAATCAAAATCAGCAGGATGTATCTTATCCAAACCTCTATTAAAATAATCATATTTTGAGGATAATTCATTATAAAGAACTTCTTCTTCTGAATCTTTTTCTAAAACATAAAGATTATTTGAATTAAGCACATTTAAAAATTCATTTCTTTTTTTATTTGAATCTCTTTTAACTCTTCTTAGTTTAACAACAAACTTATTAGCAGAAGTTCTTTTACTTGCTTTATTATAATTATAACTTCCTTCTTTTAATTCTTCAAAAACCTTCTTAGTTATAAAAAATCCCTCATATTTAGAAAAATTTTCTTTCCAAAAATCAAAAAGAGCAATTCTTCTTTCCTCCTGACTTATTTTATTGAACAGACCTTTTTGATCAAAATAAGTTCCAAATTCCAAAAAAGCATTTGTATCTGGAAAAACATACTTATATTCTTGAAATATTTCATTTAAATGATAAAATTTCCTATTATTCTCCATGAAAAACTATTAATGTCTAAATTTATAAGAATTTATATTCTACACCCACCCTCTTTTAAAAATACCTTCATTTCGTATAAAAAATCCAATTTCCTTTTCAGGCAGGCTTCTATGCTTCAAAAGCACAGCTTTTCTTTTTCCATTCTCATTTTTAAGTTCAATTATGCATTTGCTCCAGTATTTGAACAAATCTCCTCCGACAATATTTGTTGTTCTTTCTACTCCTTTTTTTAAGTCCTCTTCAGATAAAAATTCAGAATAAACCTGATTTGTAATTAAAACAGGAATGTCCTGTTTTCTTGAAATTTCTGCAAGAATCCTCATTTGCTTTGCAACTTCCCGGTTTATCCCTTTTATCTTCTCATCTTCTCCTGATTTAATGGCATCTCCTAATTCCAGTCTGTAAAGCATAGCCATTCCATCAATAACAATTAAACTAACCTGCTCTTTCTTGACTAAACCAAGTAATTTTACAAAATCCTTTTTTTGTTCTTCAAAATTTGTGGGATTTAAAATAAGAATGTTCTCAAGAATCTTCTCACTATTTTCTTTCCCGACAATTTGCTTTACTCTTTCAGCAGAAAATCCTCCCTCGCTGTCCACAAAAATAATTTTGTTTCCTTTTTTAGCCTGACTGCATGAAGCCAAAATAACAAAATTAGTTTTTCCGCTTCCAGGACTTCCTGCAATCATCGTTATTATATCACATTCATATCCTCCA
>CAZIZL010000003.1:2832-12682 GCA_964543665.1 Candidatus Woesearchaeota archaeon
TAGAATAAGGGGAATAAAAACTAAAAGAATAATCCCCTTTTTTCACTGAGAAATCTTTTTTGCTCAATGCAAGCAAATCTATTCCAAGATAACTTAAATCAAAGCAAAAAAGCTTCTGTTTATTGTCTGGGAAATCTTCAGGAAGAATTCTGACAAGTCCATCAATAAATTCCCCTTTATCCAAGAGTCCAATCCTAAGAAGAATATCTGTTAAGAGATTATTCTCTTTTCTTAAATGTTTCAGAATATAAACATTAGGTTTTAAATCTTCTAGATTCTTTATCCCCAGAAAAATCTTCAAATGTTTTTCATCTTCATAAAAAATATTTTCCATAGAAATTATAATCAATTTATGTGTTTAAAAAGAATATTGTAATAAAAAAGATAGATCACTTCATTTTCTTAAAATCTGTTTCTACTTTTTCCAAATCCTTTGTTATTGCAAGAACAGCATCATTTATTGCCTTTTTTGGGGTCTTTCCCTTGGTTCTTACGGCAAGAATTGGGTTCTTTGTTATGTGCTCTCTTTTCCAGGCTACAAAGGTTACAGAAGAATCTTTATTCAGATAGACCCTTAAAATTTCAGCCAGGGTAAGGTTATCTATTTCAGCCTCAAATTCTTCCTTTGAATCTTTTAGAATTTTTATTTCCATATTAAATTAGAAGAAAATTAGTTTTTAAAGCTTATGATTTATTTTCCAAAAAGAATTTCATTGGCTTCTTCATCAGACAACTCTTCTTTGCTTTCGGAATTTTCTGTTTTTTCTTTTTTATTTTTCCTTAAAAAAGAGAAAATTCCTTTGCCTTCTGACTCTTTTTTCCTCTTAATCTCCTGTAAGTCAGAAATAGTAAGACTTTCAACTTCTTTAGAATCAAAATCCCCTTCTTTTTCAAGTTTTTCCTTTATTTTCTGCTTTGCAGGATCTTCTCTTATTCCTACTTTTGAAAAAGCAGGGAAAGTAAGAGGATATGGATTGTCCTCTCTAAAAAGCCTTATTGTAAAATAATTCTCAAGTTTTTTGACAAGAGTATCTGAATTCTCTGGTATAAACCCCTCTTCAGCCATTTTAATAACAGCTTCTGTTTCTCCTATGTCCTCTGCAAGCTGTTTTTGCGTTAGTTTCCTTGCTCTTCTCACTCTCATAAGTATCCAGTGAAAATTCTCAATCAAATCTTCTCTTGGTTTTGATTTCAAATAGGTTTTTTTGCCGAAGTTCTCATCAACAATATCCTTCAGGGTTTTATCCTGTCTCTGTCTCTTAACAACCTCTTCTCTCTCCTTTATCATTCTTCTGTGCTTCTCAGGGTCAAGACGAGCCATAGAAGATAATCTTTCATAAACAGATTTTGTTCTTTCTGGTCTGTCCTCATAAGCTCCTGAAACTAAGGGGAGCCCTTCTTCTTCTGCACAATTTCTGCAGACTTTTACAACTCCTTTGCCAGAAATAGCATCAAATAATAATTCTCTTTCTCCAGAAACTCCGCACTTAAAACATTCTTGCATATTAACAAAAATCCCCCTTGTTAAGATGCCTGAAAAAATTCATTTTTTCTTTCATAGTAAAACCCAGTATGTTCCCTTTTTTAAGATTTGTATTGTGAAGGATATTAGTTCAACTTATTAGAATAAACAAAATTCACCTCAGGATCTTTTGAACATTCAAATTCAAAAGTATAATTCTCCTTTAAAATCTCTTTTAATTTCTGCCATTTTTCAGTTTCAAATCCAGAATTTAACTTATTAAATACAAAATATACTCTTTTATCAGTAAAATTAGATATCTCTATAAGAGATTCTTCAGTTATCTTATCTGGATAAAAAGAACTTTCAGTATTTGTAAAATATCTCACAATAGAAGGGTTCTCACTTACAGTCATATAATCTCCGCTTTTATCTTTTAGAAATATCGTTGTTTCTATAAAGCATTTTGTATTTGTATTTAAAGAAAGTTTTGTATCATTAATCAAAATCACAAGGCAAGACCATAATAAGATTATCAAAATAATTCCTAATATTATTTTTTTATAATTTCTAATCTTATAAAGGGAATATCCAACCAATAAACCCATAACAGGAATAATCGGAATTACAAATCTTCCCTCTTTATGAGGCATAACTATTAACATCCCAAAATAAAATAAAGACCAAATTAACAAGATATAAATCTCTTTTTTCTTGTAATCTTTTGAAGAGAAAATCCAAATTAGAAACAAAACAAACAAAATTCCTAAAATGGAAAAGATATACCAATGATTTTGAAAAAAGAACATCCATGATTGATGCCCTCCCCAATAGGCCGCGCCTTTAAACCCATGCAAAAAACCACCAAGGATATTTCCATATTCAAAATATCCATAGATAAACCAAGGAATCAAAACAATAAAAAATCCAATTATTGCATACCACAAATATTTATCTTTAAGAAAATTCAAAGATTTATTTCTTATCCAAAGATAAACTGGAAAAATAGGGATTATCCAAAGCATAGTGTATCTTGTCAATAATCCTATTCCAAGAGTTATCCCCCATAATATCTTATATTTTTCATTTTTTTTCTCAAAACCCTTCCAAAAAAACAAGAAAGATAAAGTAATAAAAAAAGTAACCAAAACATCATTCAATATTTTTCCACTATAAATAACATGTATTGGAATAAGAGAAATTATTGCAGCCGAAATAATCCCAATTTTTTTATTAAACATCTCTTTTCCTAATAGATAAACTAAAAAGACCGTTAAAATTCCAAAAAAGGGAAGTAAAAATTTTATTAGAAAATTCAAGTTTAATGCATAAAATATTGCCAAAAGGTAAGGAAGTAAAGGGGGCCTAAACCCCATTTTTGGCCATGCATAATTTTCGTCTCCTCCGGAAGGAATAAAATCGCTCCAACCATGATTCTCTACTGAATAGTCTAAAGGATTATTGCTTAAGTCATTACCCAAATTAAGATAAACTGATTCATCCCACCAAGGAACATTTGAGATAAATGCAAAAACTAATCTGATTAAAAATCCTAAAACTAAAATCCCAAATAAAATACAATTCTCTTTAGATAACTTTCTCATTTTTTAAATGTCCAAAATTTATTGCCTAAAAAGTTGATTATTAAAGAAATTCCTATCGCTAAAACTTGGGAAATAATATAATAAATCCCAAAAATTTCAGTAAAAATATATAGAAAAAACAAGTTTACTAAAAGTGCTGAAACACTAACTAAACCAAATTGCAAATATTTCTTTCCAACATCTAATTTTATATTTTCTTTAAATGTCCAAACTTTATTCCAGATAAAATTATTAGTCATAGCAAAGATAAATGAAATAACTGTAGAAAATAAATAATAAATTCCAAAAAATTCTGTCAACAAATACAAAATTGCAAGATTGATAAAAGTCCCGATTAATCCAACAAAAGCAAATTTAAAAAATTCTTTTATCCCTTTTCTAACATACTTTCTATATCCCAATAAATTTCTTAGATAAAATAAGATTTCTGAAGTTCCAGCTTTACTTCTTCCCTTCACACGATTTGTAAACTGAATTGGAATTTCTTTTATTTTATTATATTTAGCTTTCAAAATTAATTCAAGTAAAATCTTAAATCCCTCTGGATTTATCTTCCTGTTTTTTATACATTGTTTCTTAATCATAAAAAAGCCAGTCATAGGATCTTTAACATTTGTAAAAGGTTTGGCAAGAAAAGTTGCTGCTTTTGACATCAATTTTCTCTTTAAACCCCACCCCTCAATTTTTCCCCCTTTAACATACCTGCTTCCAATAGTAAAATCAGCCTGATTCTTCTTAATTGGATTATAAAGTTCATAAATCTTTTCCGGAGGATGGCTTAAATCAGCATCCATAACGCCTAGGACATTTCCCTCTGCAATTTTCCAACCTTCTAAGACTGCTGAAGAAAGTCCTAATTTTCCTTTTCTATGGATTACTTTTAGGTTTTTATATCTCTTCTTTAAATTTTCCACAATTTTCCATGTTTCATCAGGAGAATTATCATCAACAACTATAATCTCTCCTTTAATAAAATTCTTTTTAAATTCGGCCTGAATTTCTTGAATCAAGATTTTAATATTGTCTTTTTCATTGTACGTTGGAATTACAATGCTAACTTCAACCATAAAGATATATTGAAGATAAATTTATAAAACTTATCTACATCTAATTTAGATATTTATCCAAATCACTAACAGAACTTAAATCATACACTAAATATTTCTCATCAATTATAACTACAGGATAATCTGTGACATTGAATTTATCAATTAGGGAATTTAAAGAAACCAGATTGCTGTCTGCTGCAATTGGAATCAAAAGAATCTGATTTCCTTTTTCTTGTTTTAAATCTGAGAGAATTTTAGACCAAACACTTTGCTCTGCTTTTTGCGTTAAATCTTCTGGAAAGTATTCATAAAGATAAACCACTGTTGAATATTCCTTACTGCATTTTTCAAGTGTTTTAATATTGTTTATCCACAAAAAAGTCCTGAGAATATCATATTTTCTGTGAGCCAGTTGTATTTCCTCTGTAATTTTCCCAGAGGATTCATATTTTTCAAGCAAAACAGCCTCATCATATACCTTATCAGCAAAATTCAAATTAGAGTCTGTCAAAACTTCGCAACTTGCTGAATTAAAATCCAGCATAGAGTTTAAAGCAAAAACATCCATCAGAGAAACCTCTGACATTGCATAATAATTGTTAATTTCAGACACTTTTGTGGATTCAAAAGCAACGCCTATAAGAATTCCAAAAAAGAAAACTACAATTGTTAATAAAAGCGCTTCCCAAAAAACCCTCTTTCTGTTTTCTAACATTTTACCATTTCCTGTATCCTCTTAAGAATTTATAACCTGAGATTATTAAAATTATCGGATAAGCAATTAAATAAAATAGCATATAAAAACCTACTGTAAAAAAGCTCTCTCTTTTGTATTTTTCTTCTCCCATATTCAGTAAAGCAATAACAGTAAACCAAAGACTAAAGACAAAAACAGTTATTCCAAAAAAAACAAGAACATTGGGGGTGAGATTAATGTCACTAAATCTAAAAATAGCTGTTTGAGTCTGGATAGAATAACTGGTAGAAAGAAATTCAAGAATAATTGTCCTTATGATTCTATAGGCAAAAACAAACAAACCAAATAATCCTATTACCCAGGAAAAAACAAAAAAAGGAAGAATAAAATTCCCCAACATTCCTTTTTTAAACCAGATTTTTTTATATTTTCCAATTGTCTGCAAACCCCCCATATTCCACCTGTTTCTTTGTTTAATCCATTCTCCAATTCTTGAGGGTGCAACAGTATAAGATCTTGCAGGAACAGACATTCTGACCTTATATCCTTCTGCCTGAAGATGCCATGTTATTTCAATATCCTCTGTCAGATTTTTCTCATCAAAACCTCCTATTTCATCAAATGCACTTTTTCTGAAAATCCCAAGAGGTCCAGGGGTTACATAAATAGAATCCACAAATTCCAGAAGTTTTCTTGAAAATTTGATAACTTTATATTCAACAGACTGCAATTTTTCTATAAATTTGTTTCTGTTATGAACCAGGACAGAAGAAGTAACACTCCCTACTTTTTCATCATTAAAAAAACCAACCATTTTGCCAATAGAGCCCTTTTCCACAAAAGAATCTCCATCACTAAATCCTATTAATTCTGTATCTGCAAATTTAACTCCATAATTCTTTGAGCCAGCAGCACATCCTGTATTCTTGGGAGTCTGAACAGCAATTACTTGGGGATATTTTTTTGAAAACTCCTTAATAATTTCATAAGAATTATCTCTTGAACAATCATCAACCACAACAATTTTTTTAAGATTCTTATATCCTGCATTTAAGACACTTTTTATTGTTCTCTCAATAGTCTTTCCTTCATTATAACAGGGGATAATCATTGTAAGGGAATAATCCTTTTTTGGTTTGGGATAAGAAAAGAAACTTCCCTTATTTTGAAAATAAATAAGCATAAAAAGGAATAAAAAATAAAATGCTATAAAAGTATAAATTAGGTATATAACTGTTATAAATTCCATATTATTAAGGGGGATTTTCTTCTTTTAAAGATATTTATAATGAATTATTCTTCTTCACTCTCATCTTCTATAACAATTTCTTCTTCATTTTTTTCTTCAACCATTTTTTCACTTATCCCACTTTTTTCCCCTCTCTCAACCTCTTCTTCAGCATCTTCAATTTTCTTCTGAATCTCCTCATTTAATCCTGGAACAGGGTTTCTTTCTTCTTCAGAAACACTAAAATAATCATAAAAATCCTCGCTAAGGGAAAGCTCGTGAGTATGCCCTGATTTTTTCTTTTTTATCAATTCCAAATCTGCAAATTTTTTAATATGATCATAAGCCTTATTCCCCCTTATTTTAATTATAACAGATTGCTTTATTGGCTGCTTATAGGCAATTATTGCAAGAGTTTCCTGCTCTGCTTTTGAAAATTCAGCTTTTCCTGTAGCCAGCTTATTTATTATATGTGAATACTCCTGGCGGACATCCATTTTCCACATCCCGTTTTTCTCAATAATTTCAAGTGCAAAATCATTTTTCTCATATTTATCTTTAAGTTTCTCTATTAAATCCCTGATTATAATTGGATTTAAATCAGACAGGGAGATTAATTCAGACATATTAAGAAATCTTCCAGATATAAAAAAAACCGCCTCAAGAATCTTCAAATCCTCTCTTTCCTTCAAGCTATCTATTTCGTCAATAGTCTTAAAACTTGAAATAGATGGCTTTGCTAAAATCTTTGATTTTTGTCTTGCCTCGTCAATCTCATCTAAAGTCTTGCTTGAAACCATAATTGATAAAATAACATGGAGTTTAAAAGTATTATCAATAATTATTTAATTACAAAAAAAATAGAATATTATGAAAAAATCAGGTGTAATTGTTTTAGTAATCATTTCACTAGTGATAATTATACTTATTATTCGATTAATTAATCCAAGAGAACTAGACGATGTTTCTCCTGAAATTCCTTGTCCTGAATTAGAAAAATACAATCCAGATATCTTATATGTAATCCCCTTTTACAACAACAAACCAATTTCAGAAAATAAGACCTGGTGTAGCTATATTTTATCCTTAAACAAAACTTTTGCAATGCATGGAGTTTATCATGAATATAGAGAATTTCTTTATCAGAATATTTCTCAGGAAGAATTAGAAAAAGGAATAAATGAATTTGAAGAATGCTTTGTGTATAAACCAATTATGTTCAAACCCCCTCAATTAAAAATCTCTGAAGAGAATAAAAAATTAATAAAAGAAAATAACCTAAAATTAAGAACAGAATTTAATCAAATAACTCATAAAACATATCATTGCAATAATTCAGGAAGAATAAATAATAAGATTATTGAATTGTTTTAGATTTTATATCTCAATAAGGCTCCAATTCCAGATAAATTAAAGAATTGCTTTCCTTCCTCTGTCTCTGTTGAAACCATTTCTATTTTTGAACCCATTTCCTCTGCAATTTTTTTTAATTCTTTTGCAGAAACTTTATTATAATCTTTTGAAATCAGCAGAGTATCCACTGCTCCATATTCCAGTGCTTTTTTTACACCCTCTTCTTTATATGCAGCAAGCTCAGGCTTCTCCCCTAATGTCTCAAAAAACTTTTCTAAAAGCTTTTTTTCATAAACAATTTCCTGGTTTGCAAGAATATCCTGGGATTTTTCAACAAGTTCTTTTAATCCAGATTCATCGCTTCCCCCAATATCAATTTTTCCAATAACCTTATTTTGCAAAATAGTGGGAAGATACTGCCCCTCTAAAAATTCGTCTTTTGTTGGAATCGGCCCCCCAACCAAAATCCCTTTTAATTTTTTGTTTTCATAAAAGATATTTTTCATTTCATCTGCAATTCTTTTGTAAAATTCTTTAGTTAGTCCTTCTGTAATTCTGTGAAACCTTTGGGAAGAATTATGGACAAGAATCTTATTAGCAACAAACATTTTATTTTCAACTTCTATATCCATCATATCAAATTTTCCATTTTCTTCTTTAATAGAAACTATTTCTAATCCTTCTCCAAACTCATTAACTAACCAGTCACCAATCTTTAAATCTCCTGCAAGAATATCAAAGATTTTTCCATCTTCCTTTTTGTCTTTATAATAATAAAAAATATGGTCTTTAGATGAAATTATCTCTTTATTGTCATAGGTCTTAATTTTCAAAACTTGCTTTTTTTCAACACTCCATTTCTTAAGACATTTATTATACTTAAAATCAAGCGATAACAAAAAATCTCCTTCCTCAATATCCTTTAACATTATCTCTCCTTTTTCTTTTTCTTCAACAATTGTTTCAGGACTTAAACACTGTCCACCCGCTCTTACTTTGCTTGGAACTCCAGAAGTCATCTTCTGAAGAATTTCAATTCTTTTTCCTTCTAACATTCCAATTGCTGCTTCTTTTCTGTCCATTACAAGCAAAGCATAAATCTCTGAAATCTCCAGAATTTCTTTTAATGCATCAAGGACAAATTCCTTATCGCATCTGTATAATCTGGATTTTAATGGTGTAGGAGGCTCAATGCTCCATAATTGCAAATCATCCTGACCCTCGATTTTTGAAACATTCCCGCAAAATATAGCAATTCCATTTTCAGGATTTCTTTTTAAATCTTTTATATACCTGACAATTTTATCAAGAGCATCAACTACATTTTTTCTTGTTGATGTTGACTTAATATTCTTGGCAGTTGATTTTTCTGCTTCAAGCTGTTTTTGAACAGAAACAGCATCATAACCTGCCGGAATATAAACACTGATTAATTCTGTGTGCCTTCCCTTGTATGTTTCAAGCTCTTCGAGCAAAACCTCTAATTCATATTTTGATAATGCTGTCATAATTAATAAAATTGAAAGGGGTTTATAAAATTAGTTAATCAATAAAGTCAATTCTAAATTGTTTCCCCTCTTTAATCTCCCTCGCATTTGTAACATTTTTTAAATCTTCTAAAAATCCTGCTTTAATTATAGTATAATCTTTTTCATCTAATATTAAAATAATTTCAGAATTCATTGGTTTTTGATTCTTTGATTTTTCCTGCCTTACTTTAAAAACAATTTCAATAACTTTTGCATAAGCCCAATCATCATTTTTCCATTTATTCAAATCAAAAACTTTAACTTCAGGCCATTTACTTATATGAATAGATTTTATCTTTTCATTTTTCCTGAAATATTCCTGATAAATTTCTTCTGTAATAAAAGGCATAATCGGGGCAATTAACTTAATAATTGTTAAAAGAGATTTATACAAAGTATATTGTGCTGAAAGTTTCTTCTCTCCAGTTCCTTGGTAAACCCTTTTCTTTACAATCTCTAAATAATTATCGCAAAAATCACTCCAGAAAAATTTCTCGACTTCACTTTTAGCCCTAGAATACTCATATTCCATAAAACTCTTTGTTGTATCATTAACAATTGTAGAAAGCTTAGCTAAAAACAAACTATCTATTGCTTCAAGAGATTTCGGTTTCTCTACTTTATAACCCTCTAAATTCATAAAAACAAATCTTGAAGCATTCAGTAATTTATTAACAAATTTTGTCCCGGCAATCAAATCTTTTTCCTGATAATCCAAATCATTTCCTAATTTAGAGCCAGCTGCCCAGAATCTAAGTGCATCTGCTCCATATTTCTCCAGGACAATTTCCGGCTCAATAACATTTCCTTTTGATTTTGACATTTTCTCTCCTCCTAAAGAGACATTTCCAGAAATAACAATATCTTTCCAGGGAATTTTATTTTCATGCAAATAATTCTTTAATTTCAGAAGAATATCATCTATAAC
>CAZIZL010000003.1:12692-15116 GCA_964543665.1 Candidatus Woesearchaeota archaeon
CATGTGCCTGAGGTCTTAAAGAAAAAGGAAGCTTAATTTTATTTCCAACTAAAGAATCTGCAATCTGAGGGGTTAATGATGAAGTGGCCCATGTATCCAGAACTTTCTTTTCAGGAACTGCAGTTTCTTTGCAATTGGGGCATTTTTTCTTTGTCTGAAGCGGATCAACAGGAAATTCTTTTTCATCAGCTAAAATTATTTTTTTGCATTTTTTGCATTCCCAAACAGGAATTGGAACTCCAAAATGCCTTTCTCTTGAGATACTCCAGTCCCACTCCAGACCATTAATCCAGTTATTGTATCTTTTTTTCATGAATTCAGGATGCCATTTTATCTTATTTCCCTGCCCAATAAATTTCCTCTTTTTATCAAGAATTTTAATAAACCATTGCTCTGTTGGAATAAACTCTATTGATGTTCCGCATTTATCATGAACATTGACAATATGTTCAATTTCCTTTTGCTCTATAATCAAGTTTTTCTTTTTTAAATCTTCTAATATCTTTTTTCTCGCTTCATTGATTCTTAATCCCTTGTAAACCCCATTTGAGATTCTTCCTGATTTATCCAAGATTAATCTTGGATTTAATTTATGCCTGTTAATTGCATCAACATCAAACTTATCTCCATAAGAACAAACCATTAAAACACCTGTTCCTTTTTCTATGTCTGCTGATTCATCAGAAATTATTGGCACTTCCAAATCAAATAAAGGAATTTTTGCTTTTTTCCCGGATAAATTCTTATATCTTTTATCATTTGGATTAACAAAAACACCAACACATGCTCCTAAAAGTTCAGGTCTTGTTGTTGCAATAGGAAGAATTTTGCCCTCACAGGAGAATTTAAGTGTTGAAAAAAGGCTCTTTTCATTCCTGTCTTCTAATTCTGCCTGGGCAATTGAAGTCTGGCATTCAGGACACCAGATTGTGGGAAATTCTTTTTTGTAAATTTCTTTTTTATTGTATAACTCAATAAAAGATTTCTGGGAAATTTTTCTTGCATTATTATCAATTGTGGAATATGAAACATCAAAATCACAGGACATTCCCAAATTTTTCCAGCTCTGAATAAAATTAGGTGTTATATTTCTGAGAGTTTTAAGGCAGAGTTCAATAAATTCTGCCCTGGACATATCTTTGCTTTTTACTTTATTTAATTTTTCATCTAATCTTTCAGTAGGTAAACCATTGTCATCTGTCCCAAAAGGATAAAAAACACTTCCATTTTTTGAGATTAAAAGCATTCTCCTGAATCTGGCAATAAAATCCTGCTGAGAATAGCTAAAAGCATGTCCTATATGCATCTTTCCTGAACCAGTTGGAGGGGGGGTATCAATAGAGTAAATCTCTTTTTTAGACAAATCTGCCTTGAATATTCTCTCCTTTTCCCAGAATCTTTTCCATTTTTCCTCAATTTCCTTAAAATTAAAATTTGAAACGGCCATATTAAACCTAAGAATAAAGTTATTTAAGAGTTTTTCCTTTTTTCAAGAACATCCTTTAATTTGCTTCCTTTTTTATAATAAACCAAATTTCTTTTTTCACTGAGTTTTTCTATTTCTTCAATTATTTTCCATCCCAAAATAGAATCCTTGATGCTTGGAAAATCTTTCATCTCAGAATTAAAAAACCTTCTGAATATCTCCATATAGGAATTATCCTCTCCTGCTTCAAATCTCTTATTATCAATCTCGATAAAACTCTTTTTTTTATCCATTGCTTTTCCTGTTGCAAATTCAAATTCTCTTTCCCGACAATTGAATTTCAAATAAATAAATGTCTCAGTATTGCTTCTATTTCCTAATTCTTCTTCATAACCTATATATTGCCCCTTCACAAAATCAAGAATTTTAATTTCAGACAAATTCACCTTAAAATTTAGATTTTTCATAAGCAAATTAAGGAAATGACTTTGAACCATGTCTCTTAATGCTCCGACAGAATCATAATAGGAATTTCTTCCTTCCAAACCAAGTTCTTCAAGAGAAACTATTTTTATCTTTCTAAAATCTCCTGACAAATTCAGGAAACCCCCCTTAAAAAGATAATGATCTGAAATAAAAAAAGATTTCTTTAAGGAAGACCTGTTGATTATTTTACTTAATTCCAATGCCTCTTTTAAATTTCCTCCAAAAGGCTTTTCAGAAAGAATTTGAATTTTATAGCCTTCTCTGCTTATACTGTCTAAAATTAAAAAAGCCTTTTTTTGCATAAAAGGAGGAAGAGAAATATAAAAATAATTTATTTCTTTCTTGTCCATATTCCCCCTGAATTCATTGAAATCAAATTTATCAAATTCAATCTTGAGATAATGAAGATTCTTCCTGAATTCTGGCCTGCACCAGTCAGAACATATAAAATTTCTGTATGCTTCTTTATCTAATTCTCTTCTTCCAATGGCATATATTTCAAGTTCAGGCTT
>CAZIZL010000003.1:15126-23397 GCA_964543665.1 Candidatus Woesearchaeota archaeon
CTCTCATTACCTTTCTTTTAACCAAATCCCCTGTTGAGCCAAAAATAAAAAGTTTCATTAAAATGGCAGGATAAATAATTTTAAAAACTCTTTCTTATTGGAATATTTATGGCATCAGACAACAGAATAAACCTTCCCGGAGGATTTGGGGGATTAATGAGGTTTAGTGAAGAATATTCCAGTTATTTTAATCTAAAACCTGCACACATTATTGCCCTTATAATTTTTATAATAGCATTAAGAGTAGCAATGCCATTTATTTTCTAAAATGTTTCCAGGCGTTAATCCAAAACAAATGCAGGCTGTTATGAAACAGATGGGGATATCTCAGGAAGAAATAGGTGCTTTAAGAGTGATAATTGAGAAAACAGACAATTCCAGAATAATAATTGAAAATCCTTCTGTCCAAAAGATAAAAATGCAGGGGCAGGAAACCTTTCAGATTTCCGGGGATATTTCAGAAGAATCAGGAGAAACAGAAATCTCTGAGGAAGATATTAAAACAATAATGGAAAAAACAGGAGCTTCAAAGAAAAAAGCAAAGGAAACACTGGAAAAAACAGGGGATTTGGCTGAAGCAATCATGGAATTAAGTAATTAAAATAAAATTAAACTCTCTTCAATTACACAATCCTTAATTAAATATAAAAATCTTCAAAAAAATTTTTACTCCTTGGAAACAGCAAAAGATATATAAATCCCACGCCCTTTGTAAATTACACTTCTAAATGGAATTAGAGATAAATGGAATATGAAAAAGGTGAGAGCTAAATGTATTAATAGGAGGGGAATTTTGTCAACATGGAAGAAATTATTCAGGAAAAAATAAGTGCTGACCATCTTTTATATGTAAGTTTGAAATACACTAAAACATGTGATGTTATCAAAAACTTGATTTTAAGATGGAGAAGGATGATTGAAACAAGTATAGAAGAAATCCTCAAGCATGCAAAAAAGAAAAAGAAAATCTCTTCAATTCCTTCTAATCCCTTTGGAAAAATAGAAGAAATCAAAAAACTCTTTAAAAAAGACAAAAATTTCCTGGAAGTCATAGAAATGTATGAGATGTTCAGGAAAATTGATGAACTAAGAACAGAAAGAATAGGGGAATTCAGAAAGAATGTAACTCTCAAGATCTTTTATCAGGGAAAAGAAATAAATGTGGATTTGGAGAAACTAAAAGAATATGCCGAAAAGTTAGAAAAGTTTATAAGCCTTACAAAGCAATTTCTTCTATCAAAGTAGATTAAAAAATTCTACAAAATATTATAAAATGAGCAAAATCATTGTTATCACCTCTGGAAAAGGAGGCGTGGGAAAAACAACAACAGCTATAAACCTTGGCGCTGCCCTAAACTATTTTGGGAAAGATGTTCTTATAATTGACGGAAATCTTTCAACTCCAAACATAGGAATTCACCTGAACTCGCCAGAAGTTCCTATAAGCTTGAACCATGTTTTGCTTAACAAAGCAGAGCCCTATGAAGCTGTTTATGAGCATGAGTCTGGATTAAAAATAATGCCCTCTTCTTTATCAATAAATGAATTCAGGAAAATAAAACCAGAAAGAATAAATGATTTCAAAAAAGAATTCAGGAAAATATCAGAATATATAATAGTTGATAGTTCTGCTGGATTAGGAAGTGAAGCCCTTTCAACAATTGAGCTTGCTGATGAATTAATAATAGTTACCAATCCGGAAATACCTGCAATAACTGATGCACTTAAAACAATAAAGATAGCTGAACAAATGAACAAACCGGTAATGGGAGTAATAATGACTCGTGTAAAAAAAGATAAAATAGAAATGTCGCCTGAAACAGCAAAAGATATGCTTGAATCCCCTATTTTAGGGATGATT
This sequence comes from Candidatus Woesearchaeota archaeon, assembly GCA_964543665.1. GTDB lineage: Archaea > Nanobdellota > Nanobdellia > Pacearchaeales > GW2011-AR1 > MWBV01. The sequence continues at coordinate 16,988 of CAZIZL010000003.1, forward strand.
CCAGAAGACGAATATGTAAAAAGAGCCCTAAACAAAAAAGATGCAATTGTTCATGCTTATCCAAAATCAAAATCAGCAAGAGCTTATAAGGAAATTGCAGCAAAAATGCTGAATATATCCTATGATTCCAATAAAGATGCTCCTTCTATCTGGGAAAGAATTTTTAAGAGAAAAGATTAAAATATTTTCACTAAACTCACTTTAACTCACTCTGCTCCCATTTTCAATATCTTCTTCAGGACTTATCAAAACAACCTTATTATGATTTTCAGAAACACCAGCTAAAATCATGCCCTGAGATTCTATTCCTTTCATTAATCTTGGCTTTAAATTCACAAACAAAATAATTTTTTTCCCCTTAAGTTCCTTTTTTGAATAATATTCCTTAATCCCTGCACACACAATCCTTTTTCCAATATCTTCTCCAACATCCAAAGTTAATTTGTAAATCTTATCTGCTCCAAGAATATCCTCAACTTCAAGAATTTCAGCTACTCTTAATTCCAATTTTTGCCATTCATTAAATTCAATTATTCCATCTGTATCTGTCATAAAATTAATCAATAAAAAACAGGTTTAAAAAATTTTATATAATTTATGGCATCAAATGTCCTACAAGAGTACAAGTGCCAAAATCAACAAAAGCACAATTAGCATCTACCTTAAAACAACCAGATGGCTGTGTTGCTAATTGTCCTATACAAGGACCAACACCATTTCTAGTTAACTGAACATTAGCACAATAATTAGTACTAGTTGAATCAGCAGGACATTTATAAATTGCAGTCCCTTGAGTACTTGTAGGAGTTATACATGCCCAAGCACTTCCATCGTAAGTTAATGCTTGTCCAGAAGAGCATGTTGGAGGAGAAGGTATACAACTCCAAGAATTAGCACTTCCGCTTGTTCCTCTAATTAATCCAGTACATGAAGGCATTATTTCTCCAGTAGTATGCCCTACTGTTGAAGGAGAAGTACCACCATAAGCATAAACTCCAATTCCTAATAATACAATAGTCAATATCACAATTAAAGTATAACCAAACTTGTTAGAAATATTAAAAAGATTAAATCTCTTCAACCCCTTTTTCTTTTTCATATAGAGAATAGAGAAATAGTATTTAAATACTTTTTGTTAAATATGTTTGCTCAATCTTCACTTAATTTTTTCTTACTTTTTTTAATTTCCTCATCAAATCTTTTAATTTGTTTTTCCCAATAATCTACTACAGCATAATTTCCCTTTTCTCTTTCTATCTTTTCTTGATGGATTTCCTTCAATTTTTCAAAACTTTTTATTGTATTCTCTATCCTTCTTTTTTCTTTGTCTTTCATCTACGAATTCCCCCAAAGCTTTTTTTCTAAAAAAGTTCGCGAAATGAATTCCTCATTCATTTCAGTTCACCACAGCCAAAGCTGAAGAATTTCCTGTTTTTCATTTTTTATATTGCATTATTCAATTTCTCTGCAATCTCGGAAGAAATTAATTTTCTATCCCTTTGATTATCTTTTGATCTTAAATAAGCATTATAAGGTTCTTCTGTCTTGACTATCTTGTTCAATAAATCCATAAATCCTTTTTTTGTTGATATTCTATTATTTCTTAAACAACTAATTATATAATTGCTTCTTAATCCTAATATAATTGAATAAATTATTCCATCAGAAATTTTCTCTTTTAGTTCTTTTGATATTTTTATCGCTTGTTTATTCAGTTTCTTGGAGGATTTTGTTATTTCAATAATCCATCTTAAATTTTTCTTATTAGGGATTATCTTTTTGTATTCATTAATTAACCCCTCATTCAATATAGGTTTTGCTTCTTTTATCATTGGGAGAAGAGGAATTACATTATTTTTCATCGCCTTATCAAGATTATCCTTTGAAATAAGAATTATTTCATATTTTCCTTTTCGTATTTTCTGATTTAATTTTTTTGTAATTACTAAGATATCAATATCACTTTCTTTTGTTTCCTCTTTTCTCGCATAGCTTCCTACAATATAAATTCCAAGTATATCTTTTAAGTAAGATTTTAGAATGATTATTGTATCTTCAATTATATCAATTGGTTTTTCAATAAGTTCTACTCTTGCTGTACCTCCAAGCCATTCTTTTGGAAGCAATACACTTGAGGAATTTCCAGCTTTTGTAATTTGCTTAATTAATTCCATGGTTAGAACAATGTATGAACATTTAAATATCTTCCGATATTCACCTTATTCAATCTTCTTAAACAAAATTTCTCCTTTAACAATTTTGTTTTTTTCATTTAAAGGATTATTAGTCTCTTTTAAATCAATTTTAAATCCAAACTGCTTTGCAATCTTTTCTGAAGTTTCTGGTATAAATGGCCAGAGCAATATTCCGATAATCTTAATTGAATCACCTAATTCATACAGAATTCTTTTATCTTTAGATTCCCAGGGTTTTTTGCTTTGAACATATTCATTGCACAAATCCACAAATGCAAAAATCTCATTTAAAACCTTGTCAAATTCAAAATTACTAAATAACCTTTCTATTTTCTTAATATTAATCTTCTTGCTTAGAGAATTCCTTGTCTTTTCAATTCCATTTTTCTCAATTAAAGAAGAAACTCTTGAAATCAAGTTTCCAAGTTTGTCTGCAAGTTCGTTGTTATGCCTTTCGACCAGGGCTTTTTCTGAAAAATCCCCATCCTCTCCAAAAGGAGCGCTCCTGAATAAAAAATACCTTGCAGAATCAACTCCTGCAATAGATATTAATTCATCTATATTAATTACTTTTCCTCTTGACTTTGAAATTTTCTCATTATTCAATGTCCACCAGCCATGTGCAAATATTTTCTTGGGCAATTCAATTCCTGCACTTAGCAACATTGCAGGCCAGTAAACAGTATGAAACCAAATAATGTCTTTTCCAATTAAATGAACATCTGCCGGCCAGAATTTTTCTCTTTTATTAATCCTCGTAGCAGAATAATAATTCAAAAGTGCATCAAACCAGACATAACTAATGTGATTATTATCAAAAGGCAGTTTAATTCCCCATTCAAAACTTGTTCTTGAAATGCTTAAATCATTCAATCCTTCTTTAACCCTGTTGATAATTTCTTTTCTTCTGTTTTCAGGGGAGATAAATCCTTTATTCTTTTCATATAAATCAAGAAGTTTTTTTTTATATTTAGAGAGTCTAAAAAAATAGCTTTTTTCCTTTAAAATCTCCACTTTTTTCTTATGGATTGGGCAACATCCATTAATTAAATCTTTTTCAGTATAATAGGCTTCACATCCTGTGCAATAATATCCCTCATATTCCCCAAGATAAATATCTCCTTTGTCATAAACTTTTTGCAAAACCTCCCTAACAACTTTTTCATGCTCTTTATCTGTTGTTCTTATAAAATAATTGTATTGAATATTCAGTTTTCTCCAGGCTTCTTTAAACTTTGGGACTAATTCATCTATGAATTGTTTTGGAGTTTTTCCTTTTTCCTTGGAAATCCTCTCTATCTTCTTGCCATGCTCATCTGTTCCAGTAAGAAAAAAAACCTCTTTTCCTAAAATCTTATTCCATCTGGAGAGTATATCCGCTGCTATTGTCGTATATGCATGTCCAAGATGAGGGACATCATTTGGATAATAAATTGGTGTTGTAACATAAAATTTTTTTGCCATAACAATTCAACAAAAAAGAGATATAAAAAGTTAATCCTCATAAAGTCTTTGAACATAATCTTCAAGATTAAGAACTTTCCTTTCTGTTAATTTAGAATCCCATACAACAGGAAGGCCAAATTTTTTAAGATTAAGAACATCAGGAGAAACAGGAGTATCTACACTTACAAACTTATAACCCAGTCTGCTCTCTTTTACTTTTCTATTAAGCCTCTCCATTTTTATTAAACCAGAATGAATCTCAGAAATTTGTGCATAAATTCCGTTTAATATTTTATTTCTATCATAATCGCTATCATCTACAACAATAAAATGATATCTTGCCATTGGATGATCCATATAAAAATTATCAGGAGAAATTTCCTGATACCATCTAATATGCCTACTTTTTCTTGGAATTTGTTTTGAAAAATCCATTAATTTTTTCTTTTCCATACTTTTAAAAAATACCCCCCCTATATAATAATTATTGTAATAAAATGGATATAAAAGAGTCTGATAGGGTTAAGGAGCTCAAGCACAAATCAAGGAGATTAAGCATAAAAGGGGGTATTTTTTCCTCAATGAAAGAATCCTTTGGAGGAAATTATCTTTCTCCTTTTGCAATAGCAATTAACTCCAGCAATTCCCTCGTTGCAATGCTTAATTCTATTCAGGGACTTTTGGGTCCATTAAGCCAGTTATATGGTTCAAAATTAATAGAAAAAACATCAAGAAAAAAAGTAGTTATAAGAAGTGTTTTTTTTGAATCTCTCATTTGGCTCCCTTTGATGGCAATTGCCTTTCTTTTTTATAAAGAAATAATTACTGGATTTCTTCCCCTGTTTCTTTTAATATTCTTTTCAATTTATATAATACTTGCAAATGTAAGCCATCCTGCCTGGTTTTCCTGGATGGGGGATATTGTTGATGAAAAATACAGAGGAAGATGGTTTTCAAAAAGAAACTTGTTTATTGAAACATTCTCCCTTATATTTGCAGTGTCTTCTGCATTTTTCCTGGATTATTTCAAAAAAACAGAAAATGTCATGATTGGATTTATTATTCTCTTTCTTCTTGCATTTTTGTCAAGATTAACCTGCTGGAGAATTTTCAGAAAACAGTACAATCCGAAAATAAAGATTTCCAAGAAAGATTATTTTTCATTCGGAGAATTTCTGAAAAAAGCTCCTTCAACTAATTTTGGGAAGTTTGCGATTTTCAGGGCCTTGCTTAATTTCTCTATGGCAATCTATTCTTCTGTTCTTGCAATATTTTTGTTAAGAAATCTCCAGCTGAATTATCTCCATTATATCATAATAATCTTTTCTGCAACAGTGTTTTCTCTTATTGTTACAGAAATCTGGGGAAAAATTACAGACAAATATGGAAATTACTTTGTTCTTGTAATAACAACTATTTTCATCCCAATAATTCCACTTATATGGATACTCTCTCCTTCATTAGCCTACTTAATTTTAATCCCAGGAATAATCAGAGGGGTATTCTGGACAGGATTTAATCTTGCCACAGTAAATTTCATATATGACAATGTAAGGAATCAAAAAAGAGGATTGGCTGTCTCTTATTTTAACATGTTATCAGGAATAGGGATATTTTTAGGGGCAACAACAAGTGCCATTTTAATAAAATATCTTCACATAGGAAAAATTGAACCAGTAAGTGCAATCTTTATCTTTAGTTCTCTTTTAAGCATGCTTGTTGTATTCTTTGGAATAACTCAGATAAGGGAAATTAAAAAAAAGAAAAAAATGTCAGGTATAAAGGATTTTGAAACATTTGTCGTAAAACAAGCAAAACCAACATTGCTTGAAGAGGCACATGAAATCATCTCAGTAAAAAAATATTTTAATAAACCATAAGCCTTTTAAAGAAACTACACAGAATAATAAAATGTTTAATAAAAAAGATTGTAAAAGATGTGGTGAAAAAATAAGCAAAAAGTATAGTTTTTGCCCTAAATGCGGAACTCCTATAAATCAAAAACAAAATAATGAAAACTGGGGCATGCTTGGTAAAAATGATTTCTCTGAAGAAGTTGATCCTTTTTCCAATTCTTTTCTTGGGAAAATAAGTGGGGGTATAATTAACAAAATGCTAAACAACACAATGAAAATGCTTGAAAAAGAAATGCAAAAAGAAATGCAGAACAAAAATCAGGACAGCAGGAATATGCCAAGAACAAAATTCAGATTAATGATAAACGGAAAAGAAATTAATCTTAATAATGGAGAACTTGCTGAAAATCAGCAAAAAGAGAATATAAAAGAGAATAAAATAAAATTAAATGAATTTACAGAAGAGCAAATTCTTAGACTTTCCAAACTTAAAAAAACAGAACCAAAAACCTCTCTAAAAAGGATAGGTGATAAAATTATCTATGAAGTTGAACTTCCAGGAGTAGAATCCCAAAAAGATATCTCAATCAGAAAACTTGAAAACAGCATAGAAATAAAAGCAATTGCAAAAAACATCGGATATATAAAAAGAATCCAATTGGGCCTTCTAATAATTAATTACAATTTTTCAAATAATCTGCTTATTCTTGAATTTAAGGGAAATTGATAAATTCGCAAAACTTATAAATAGTTCAATTTTTTGAATGCTGTATGAGGCTGTAGCTCAGTCTGGTTAGAGCACTGCTCTGATAGACTCAAACAAGTTTGGTCTGCCAAATTCAAGTTTGAATTCAGCAAGGCAGGGGTCCACAGTTCAAATCTGTGCAGCCTCATTCATTAAGATTATTTTTTA
>CAZIZL010000004.1:0-3480 GCA_964543665.1 Candidatus Woesearchaeota archaeon
TAATGGATTTGCATTGGATTTGCCTGTACCTTCAGCACAATATTGTGGGGATGGAACTTGTAATAATGGGGAGACCTGTTCAACTTGTTCAAGTGATTGTGGAAACTGCCCTCCTGGCGGAGATGATTTCATTATCTATGGTTTATGGGATTTTGAAAATAGGCAAGTTGGAACTTACACTCCTGCAATGGCACAGGAAGATTTTAGTGTGCGTTCTACATCTGCAATGCATGGAAGCGATAGTCAAATTGCTAATGATGTGATAAATGGAGTTTCAACAAAAGTTTTTCAGGGAATACAACCTTCAGATGATCCTAATGCTGAATATGGATATAGAGGAACTGCTATAACCTGTTATACTGATGATAACCACACAGCTTATCAGGAGTTATACATGTCTTATAATATAAAATTTGGACCTTATTTATCCAATATTGAAGGCAAAATGCCTGGTTTAAGAGGATGGCCAGATGTAGGTTATGATATGACCCCTACAATGGGTTTTTATTATTGCCCTATGTTTCAGGAAACCAAGATAATTACTTACCACTATGATCACACTCCAGACCAAATAGGAACTAATGATTGTTGTTGTAATGGTTATTTTCCATGGGGATGTGAGGGTTATGTTTTTAACCAAATTTATTTTGAAGAAAATGTATGGTATACTGTAACACAGAGAGTGGTAGTAAATTCATTTACAGGAGCCACGGGTAATGCTAATGGTATTAATGAAATTTGGATTAATGGAAGATTAGTTCATCAAGAGAATTATATAAGAGCAATAGAACAAATTGGAGCCAGCAATGGCATAGATGGATTTAATGTTGCGGCTTTTACAACAGGAACTATTCCAAGCCAGACTACTTATATTCATATTGATAATGTAGTGCTTTGGGTAAATCCTAGTGATCCCACATATGGAACAAGAAAATTGCATAGTGGATCAGCAACATTAAGCATACCAATTTAAAAAATATCATAATTCAATAAATTATTTAATACCCACAAATTTTTAATCTTTTATTTCCTTATTTTTATATGAAAAAAAGTGAAAAAGTTTTAACTCTCTCAGAAAGCATTGAAAAAGAATTAAAACCTTTTTGCAAGAAAATTGAAATTGCGGGAAGCATAAGGAGGCATGAAGAAAATCCATTTGATATTGACATTGTTTTAATTCCAAAAGATAAGGGTAAACTTGAGAATTTTATGAAAACAAAATTAAAAGGAAAATTTTTACAGGGAGGGGAACATGAATCAACCTGGAAAATTAATGATGTTCAGGTAGAATTATATTATACTAATGAAGAAGAATGGGGGGCTGAACTTCTTGCGTATTCTTCAAAAAAAGGAGCAGGAATTGGATTGAGAATCATTGCAAAAAGAAAAGGATTTAAATTAACTCAGCACGGGCTTTTTGAGAGGAAAACAGGAAAGAAAATAGCAGGAAAAACAGAAAGGGAAATATATCATGCCTTGGGAAGACCTTACAAAAAGCCAGAGAAGAGATAATACAAATTCTTAAAAATAACTTATTGGTTAATATATTATGAAAAATGAATGTTATTGTAAAAAATATCTCAGATCAGGGGAAGCATTAGAAATTTTCAAAAATATGAAAATAATTGCAAGTACCCCCTGGAAAGAAGAGCTCGTATGTGGAGAAGGGGGAAGGACAAATATTTTAGAATGCAATAAATGCGATGAACTTTATTTTTGGAATCAGTATAAGATGGCTTATGGCTCCGGAGATATAATTGCTATTTCAGAATACACTTCTAAAATGGATAAAGAAGGGCTTCAAAAGATTTTAGCAAGCATGAAAGGGGTAGTTTCTGAAAAAGATATTGAAGAAAAGTTCTGAATTATTGGAGAAAAACTTAAGAGAAATTGATAAAGAAAAAAATAAAAAAAGGAAAAATTATCTGACTCTTCCGTCATCAAAATATGCTGATTTTAATTTGTCTTCTATTTCTTGAGCTTCTTCAGAACTTGTACCATATTTCGGAGTAACATGAACCAAGGAACCTTTATTAGGATCCTGTTTTATCTCTATATTAACTTTAGTATCATGAAAGTGTCCGGTCGTACTATCGGCATCAATTATATATCCATTTCTCTTATCGGAATTTACTTCAACTCTATCATCTATATTTCTAAGTTGAACTCCATTATTTCTTATAATCTTTTCAACTTCCCCAAGAACATCACCAGGTTCCCAATTAGTCTTAAAGGCCATACAATAAATAGACTCTTAAACTATAAATATTTTTCTATTATAATGAAAATCCATATTAAAATTCATCCATCTTCATCACGGGAAAAAGTTGTTAAAATCTCTGGGGATGAATATGGAGTCTGGATAAAGGAAAAACCAATTAATGGGAAAGCAAATATTTATCTTGAAAGATATTTAAAGAAATATTTTGGTAAATCTGTAAGAATTACTTCTGGATTTAGTTCGAAAAACAAGATTATTGAAATTGAAGAATAAGTTAATGTTAACAGCTTATTATATATTAATCTCTGTTGATATAATTACACTTTATGATTTTGCCTTAATAATTAATTTTTAATTAATATAAAATAGATTAATAAAGGGTTCTACATTTTTTACATCATGAAATATGAATATGCTGAAGATTTACAAAAAATTGCAGAAGAAATCTCAATACTCCTTTTTCCACATGTAAAAATGGAGAGGGTCAAAAGTTTCAGAAGTTACGGAAGCTCGACAAGAAGAACAATTGCAAGATGCCATGCCCTTGGAAAATTAATGCAAAAAGCAATTGGTGTTGAGGCATATTATGCCCTTGAATTTTTATGCCCAAGATTTGAAAAATTAAGCAAAGAAGACCAGATTAAAACAATCATCCATGAATTAATGCACATTCCCCAGACATTTGGCGGGGGATTCAGGCACCATGATCATGTTACTGAAAAAAATGTGGCTCTCCACTATAAGACTTATATTGCAAAAATGGGGTTCTTTAAAAAAGAGCCTACAATGGTGGAAAATGGGGATTTCTTAAAAAGAAATCCTACAATGGCAAAGAAAAAGGAAAAAGGAAATGAAAATTGGTTTAATTTATAGAAGAAAAAAAATTTATATTCAGAATGTAAGAAAATTGTCTGAATTTGGAAAAGGAGTTGGATTAATGTTCAAAAGAAAAGAAAAATGCCCTGCAATGCTGTTTGAATTTACCTGCCCAACCAGAATGAAAATACATTCCCTGTTTGTCTTTTTTCCATTTGCTGCAATATGGCTCGACGATAAAAACAGGATTATTGAGAAAAAAATTGTAAGACCATTCAGACTTATTATTTCCTGCAGAAAATCTTTTTACAAATTAATTGAAATTCCGGTGAATAAAAAATATTGCCGGAAAATTAAACTTTTGTTTAAAAAATAGTAACTACTTCCTGGTAAATTTCCTCGTCAAAGGATAAGGCAATGAGTAACTACTTCTCGGTAAATTT
>CAZIZL010000004.1:3580-22306 GCA_964543665.1 Candidatus Woesearchaeota archaeon
TTCCTCGTCAAAGGATAAGGCAATGAGTAACTACTTCTCGGTAAATTTCCTCGTCGGAGAAAGATTTAAAAAGAATATTCACTATGAGAATATATTCTAATTAAAAAAAGGAGGTAAAAAATGGGAACAATTTTAGTAAAAAATGTTATTAAAAGAAAGCCAGGATATCTTTACTATGTAGATGGTAAGGGAAATGTTTGCGAAGCTAGAATGGCTAGAGGCGGAAAAAAGAAAAAGGCTAAGAAAAAGGCAGCTAAAAAGAAAAAGAGAAGGTAAACTTACTTATTTATTTTTTATTTTTATTTAATTAATTTTAAATTTTTTAATTCTTCTCTAACTTTCTCTTCGTCCTGGGGGTTTGTTATTCCAAACCATCTGCTGTTGGTGGAATAAAGATCAACTATTAATTCATTTTGTTTAATCAAATTTCCTATTTCATTTGGAAGCAGGCATTCTATTCTTTTGTCTCCTTTATGTTCTTCTTTGAATTTTTTTAATCTCCAATCTAATTTTTTTACAATTTCTGGCTGAAGTGCAAAGATATTCATGCTGCACAAACTTTCCTGTGATAATTCCTTTTCTTCTAAATTCTCTTTTGTTATTTCAAATATTTCAGTAAGCGATTTTACTGTATTATCTGGATTAAATTCAAATATTCCCCTATTTACTTTTCCTTCATCCGGCAATACATTTTTCAATTTATACCCTGCTGTTGCGCCAGTTATTTTATTTTTTAAATGATTAACTAATATCCTAAATGTTTCTTCTCCATAAATATCATCTCCATTACATAAAACAAAAGGACAATTTATTGCATCTTTTGCAGAGCACAATGCATCAACAGTTCCCCAGGGTCTTTCCCTCTCTTCTTCATTGAATTTCTGTAGTGAATAAAAAACAGGAATTCCTTTGTAACTTCTTCCAAACACTTCCCTGAATGGTTTTTCGGTTTTGTTTCCGACTATAAAGATAATCTTAGTGAACCCGGCAGGAAGCGCCTGATTTAAGGAATATTCTATAATCGTTTCTCCTTTTGGACCAACTTTTGCAAATTGTTTTATTTTTCCTCCAAATCTGCTGGAGAGTCCTGCAACCATGTAAACTATAGCAATATCCATAATAAATTAGTATTAGAATATTTTATAAATTCTTTGTATTTCTCGGTTATATGAATAAATATCCTTATATTGGAAAATTCAAAAAATGACAACTATTCTTGGGATAGAATCCACAGCACACACTTTTGGAATTGGGATTGTGAAAAATAAAAAGATACTGGCAAATATTAAAAAAACCTATACAACTGAATCAGGGGGAATAATTCCAATTGAGGCTGCAAAGCATCATTCAAAAATAAAATATGAAATTTATGAAAATGCATTAAGGGAAGCGAAGATAAATGAAAAAGACATAGATGCTATTGCATTTTCTCAGGGTCCGGGACTTCCGCCATGTTTGTTAGAAGGAATGAGGTTTGCAAAAGAATTATCCTTAAAACTTAAAAAATCATTGGTGGGGGTTAATCATTGTGTTGCTCATCTGGAAATTGGAAAATTAACAGGTGCAAGAAATCCTGTTATGCTATATGCTTCTGGTGCAAATACCCAGATAATTGCATATGCCTCTGGAAAATACAGGATTTTCGGAGAGACTCTTGATATTGGTGTTGGAAATTTTATTGATACTTTTGCGCGTTATGCAAAAATGGGCTTTCCAGGAGGGCCAAAAATCGAGCAGATTGCAAAACAAGGGAGGGAATTTATTGAACTGCCATATAAGGTAAAAGGGATGGATATTGCCCTGTCTGGAATCCTGACTAATTTAAAACAAAAATTAGAATCTAAAAAATATTCTGCTGAAGATTTATCTTATTCCCTTCAGGAAACTGTTTTTGCCATGCTGGTTGAAACATCTGAAAGAGCATTGGCACACACAGGAAAAAAAGAATTATTATTAGGGGGAGGAGTTGCATGCAATTCCCGTCTTCAGGAAATGTGTGAAATAATGTGCAATGAAAGAAATGCCAAATTTTTCTGCCCGGAGAAAAGTCTCCTTGTGGATAATGGGGCTATGATTGCTTTTTTAGGGGAAATTATGTTTAATAAAAATACAAATGTTTTTTCAGATAAAGAACTGGATAAAGCAGATATTCTTCCAAGGCAAAGGACTGATGATATAATCGTGAGTTGGAAAAAGTAGTGTACAAAATAAATCTTTAATTTAATTTCTTATTTTTATCTTAAGGATTATTATCACCTCTTTTTGAAAAGTTAATTATAATTTTAGCAATAGTTGAACAATGCTTTAATGTTTTGTTGGTTAATATTAACTATTTTAGGTTATAAACTGAATTAATATAAAGATTAAATATTAAAAGTGGTTTTTGCTTTAATATTTATGATAAAATCAGGTGATAAAAAGGGCTCTCATGTCGGAGTTATGATTTCTTTTGTTATTTTTGTAACTTTCCTTATTTTTTTATATGCGATACTCAGCCCTGCAATATATTTGCAAAAAGACAAGAAATCTGTTTTAGAATCTCTTGAACTGGGAATTACAGAGAAAATATCCTCTGAATTAACAATGGTTACAATAGATTTAACTGGTTCAGTGAGTCAAAACTGCATTCAGCTTGATGATGGAACAAATGTATTAGGAATTGGAAATAATTTAGCTGCAAAAGAAGAATTAGGAACAAACACTCCTGTTTATGTATCCTCCACAGATTCCCAGGACATTAAAATTAACAGAATAAGCACTTCAGATAATTTTCTAAAAATATATTATTCAGAAGCATTTGATGATTCAGAAACCAGTTCTTTAAGCTGCACAAATCTTGTAAAAGGAAGCGGATACAATGTTGGGCTTGTTAAAACCCAGGAATATATTTTTGAAAAAAATATGCTGGATTTAATTGGAGAATACAGCAATTATGAAACTCTGAGAAATGATTTGAAAATACCTGAAGGAACTGAATTTGGTTATGGAATAATTCTTTCAAATGGGACTGCTTTTGAAACAAATGGGAAAGAACCTTCAACTAACATATACATCAGAAAAAAACCACTAGAATATGTAAGCACAGAAGGAGATATTGTAATGGGATATTTGGTAACAAAAATATGGTAAACAGAATAATAAAAAATCGTAAAGGATGGATAGAAATTGTAGAGGTTTTCATAGCAATCTTGCTTCTTACTGGTATTTTGCTGCTTACTATAAAAGAAAAATATCCAAGGGAAAATGAAACTGCCCTTGAAATAGCTGAAATTGAATATACTATTTTAAGAGATATTGAGCTAAACAATACTCTTAGAGCAGAAATTCTTAGTGTGACTCCTCCTGTAGAATGGGTTAACTTCAACACTAATTTAGCAAAAGTAAAAAACAAGATAGAAACAATGTCCCCCTCAAATCTGGAATGTGCTGCAAAAATATGCAATTTAACTGATATCTGCATTTCAGAAGAATTTTCAGAAAGAAGCATTTATGCTGAATCTGTTGTTATATCTGCAGATATAAACACTTACTCCCCAAGACAATTAAAAATGTTCTGCAGGGAAAAATAGAATAATTTTTTTATACAAGAAAAAAGAGAAACCTTTAAAAATCTATATAGTCTAAATAAATTATATAAGTTATTTAAGTTATAATGCTCACTCCGAAAGAAATTGATGTTTTGAAATTAAAGAAAGCAGGTTCTACACAGAATGAGATAGCAAGAAAGCTTAAAATATCCCAGCCAGCTGTTTCTAAATTCTACAACAATTCCTTGAAGAAGATACAGGAAGCAGAGAAAATTATTCAATTAAAAAAGGAGCTTAAGATATAAAAATGGAAAAGAAATTAATATTATTTATTTTCTTAGGAATGTTTTTAATTAGTTTCGCTTCTGCTACAATATCTTATGAAAATTGGAGATATTGGAATGGAACAGCAGGTTCTGATTATATGTTTTCAGTAAATTTATATACCTATACTTCTATTTATAGATGGAATGCTACTAATAAACTTACAAATCATTTTGAATATGATACAACAGGAACTAATTTTAATGTTTTAAATACTTCAACAATTATAAATGAAAGTTTTGGAGTAAGATTAGGTTTTGAAAAATTTAAAGGATTGAGAATTAATATAACTCAACCAATAATAGCAGATAATTTAACTGTTATTTGGGAATATGCTCGTTATGAGATAACTCCAGACACATGGTATCCTTTAGAGATGACAAATGACACTTGTGGAAATTTAAGTGTTGTAGGGTTATGTGAAATAGCTTTTGTAAAGCCGATTAATTGGGCGAATAGGAGAAATAGTTATTTACAACCTTCTGGAAGTTATGGGTTTTATTACACAGGTTATACTATAAGGGCAAGAGTTCTAAATGCAACAGGTATAACTCAAGATTTGAATATATCAAAACAACTTTGGTTTAAAAGTGATGAAATAAGAATAGACACACAAGATATTGCCACCCCATCAACACTTTATGCAAATGATACTGCAAATGCATGGGGTTGTATAACTAAGACTGGAAATTTAACATACCATAGCACTTGTGATTTAGATATAAGGGGGACATTTATAATAGATAATGGAAGTGTATTTTCAATTGGAAATATGGGGGGACAAAATGCCAACCACAATACTATACTTATGCCAAACGCAACTGGAAGTAGATTGCAAATAGGACAAAAATGTGGAACTCATGGTTGTAATTCCGGAACTTTAATTTATGGAAATGGGGCTTATCCAATTGAACAATATTTATATTGGTATGGAAATTTTAGTGTATATGGAAGCACTTTCATAAGATATGGGCTAGGTTATTCAGGGTTTGGTTTTGGAACTCTTGCATTTGATATAATAGACTCAAACATCAGAAGTTATAGTTCAGATACTTGGTTTTTCACAGTAACATCTTCTGGAAATATAACTAATACAAATGTGGATGCATATACTCTTTATTTTTATTCAGGTAATTTGAATGTGGATGGGATGTATATTAAGAAAGGAGATTCAACAACAGGAACTGCTTTAAACGTTGTGCTTTTTGAAAGTGCTAGATTAATCCCATTACAGAAATTTGATACTTCTCCTTATGCAGTTAATAAAATATGGGTAGCAACAGGAGTAAAAGTATATTTTGAAGAGAGTTTTATGGATAAAACAAAAGTATCAACTACTTATTCGGGATATACTACTATGAAGGGATTTTTAGATATGCATAGTTTAAAATTAAGAGTTTTTGACACCAATGGAAATCCAATAGAAAATGCAACAGTAAAAATAAATAATTCCAACAATTTTAGTGGATTAACAATGATTTCTTCAAGATTGGCTAACCCTTTTAGCTTGGGTAGTGTATATTTATATCAAAACAGCACTGTTACAACATGTGCATTTACTAACCTTACAGTTGGGAATTGCAATCTCTTTTATAAAGTGGGTGATAAAGTTTTGTTATACGGAGAATTAGACCAAGTAGTAAATGTTAATGCTACTTATGTTCAGTTTAACAGAAATATTACAGGAAGTTTCTCAAGAGAAAACAACACTATATCTATTTATGACAGACCTCTTGTAGTATTTGAAAATGCAACAACAAATTCAAATGGAATTATATTAATAAATGAAAGAAATTACCAACTACTAACTGGAATGATATATCGTGGATGGCAAAACGAATCACAAAAAAATATCACATTAGATATTTTTAATTTTGAGATAAGTGCAGATGGCTATGAAACTCAAACATTTACTTTAAATGTTACAGATGCGATAGGGACAGATTGGGATAAGCCAATATCTTTGACAATAGCATTAAGTACTCCAGACACCCCCTCTCCTGCTTCCCTTGTGCTCGATAAAATCATAAGTTTGAATCAAATTGAAAATGAATCTATTTCATATAATGTTACCTTAAGATTAACAAATAAAGGGGAAAGCAATTCAACAAACACCAATATTACTGATTCTGATTCAGAAAATTCCCCTTATGATTTAGGAAATATTACAAATGGAGAATTTATAACAAGAAGTTATTTAGAAAATTTTACAAGAAATTCAACAACCTACAATGCAGAGCTTTATGTTGCCAATGCAACCGGCATAGATTCTTCAACATCTAACCTAATTACTGTAAACTCCACATTAATAAATTTAATCATCCCTTCAACATCAACAAGCCAGCAATTAACATTAATAAAAAATGCTTATTATAATTCAGAAAATTCAACTCATGTAAATTATACATTGACAATCCAAGTTGTAAATTCAGGTGGAGAAGATTTAACAAGTATTAGTGTATTAGATACTGATTTAGATTTAAGCACTTCAATTGATTTAAACAGAACCCAGAATTATTCTTATTCAAATTATATCTTAATTGAAAAAGCAGCATCAAATACAAATAAATTATTTGATAAATCAAGTGCAACAGTTAATGCAATTCCTTATTTATCCAACCAAATACAAGTAAGAATTCCAGGTTATGGAGGCCCAGCAGATGCAATTGTTTATGCTCCTGCTTCTGTAACTTCTTCAACAAGTTTTGACACAACAATAACAGTTGAAAATCAAAATGCAGATATTGGACAGGACTTTACAATTGATTATTGGATTACTAATGAATTGGAAACAGCAAATTATTCCTCTGGACAGCAGACCATTTATGTTCCTTATTCTGGAACTTCCAACTTAACTGCAACACTAACTTCTCCTTCTTCAGATGGGAATTATAGATTAAAGGCATTGGTAACCTGGGTTGGAGGAACAGCAACAGCTTATGATACCTTTGTTGTTTCAACTCCTGTTGCAGAAGAAGTTCAGGGTCATCAGGGTGGAGGTGGAGGAACAGGAAGAGCAATTCAGGAAGTTATTTGCAACCCTCCTTATATGAGATATGGAATAGAATGTTGTTTGGATGCAAATAACAACACTATTTGCGATAGTGATGAAGAAATAATTCCAGAAGAAATACCGGAAACTCCTAGTATTGCTGATTATGGAGGCAAAAAGGAAGGAATAGAAGAGGGAATTATTTCAAACATATTTTCTAGTTTCTCTGATTATGTAAAGGAAAATAAAAAACCTATTTATTCAATAATAATATTTTTGGCTATACTAATATTACTAACACTTGTAATGATAAAAATAGTGCAAAACAAAAAGAAAAACAAGAAAATAAAAGAATTAGAAGACAATATACAGAAAATAAATTCTCCTAGAGAAAGAAAAGAAATAACAGATACTGGATATCGTGAAGAAAGAAGATTAGTTGCATTGGCTGGTATTTCTGCATTAATAATTTCCTTTAGTTTTTTATTGAAGCCTAATTTTACAGGAGGAGTACTTGGAATTCCTGAAATAAATTCTCTTCAGACAGGATTAACAATAATAATCTGCATCTTTGGTGCATTATTCTTAACTGGAATTATTCTCCTTTTATTAAAAAGATTTAGACATAAAAATATTTATCTCCCCGGGAGAGTTGGAGGATTAATTCATAAAAAGGTTTATAGTGAAAATGGATATTATATTGGAGAAATAAAGAAGATAATATTAAAAGGAAATATAATAGACTTCTTCCAAATAAAACTTGATAAGAGGCTGAAGTTCAAGAAAAAAGGAATAATGCTCAGTTACAAATATGTCAAAGATATAGGGCATGTTGTAATTGTAAAAAAAGAAATATCAAAGCATCTTAATTTTAAATAAAAAATTTAAAGATATTAATTTATTTATACAATCATCCTTTCCAATTAATTATAGGCAAAATGTGCTTTGTTATCTTCACGCTTTTTTTCTGGGCTTCCATTATTTTATTTATATCTTTATAAGCCATTGGAGCCTCGTCCAAGGTTTCCATTGAAATTGTTCCTTTAATTCCATTCATGCTTTTTTTGAAATTTTCCATTGTTATTTTTTCTTTTGCTTCTTTTCTGCTTAAAATTCTCCCTGCACCATGAGAAGAAGAATATAAAAATTTTGAATTTCCCAAGCCCACAACTAAAAAAGAGCCATCCCTCATATTTCCCGGGATAATTCCTCTTTCTCCTTTTTCTGCAGGAGTTGCACCTTTTCTGTGAATGTAAAATCCTTTTTCAAGAATTGCATGATTATGGTTTTTATTTACCCATAATTCTGTTTTTAGTTTTTCTTTTAAAATCTCCTCCAGGATTTCAACTACTCTATAACTCATTTCCAGTCTGTTCAGCAAAGCATACTCAAGCCCAAAATCCAGTATATTAAGATATTCTTTTCCAAGCTGGGATTTTATATCCAGGGGGAAAGTTTTTTCATAATCTGTTTCACTTTTTGAAGCACTTATCATATATTTTTTTGCAACTTTGTGCCCGATTCCCCTGCTTCCTGAATGAATAATCAGCCAGATTTCTTTTTTATAATATCCCAATTCAATAAAATGATTTCCCCCCCCAAGAGTCCCGAGATGCCTGATAGCAGCATCTTTTAAAAGTCTCAAAATATTTTTGTCATGAAAACCTTTCTCAAATTTTTCTAATAATTTCCTGAAATTTTCTTTTGTTTTTGTGGTTATATTTTTTGCTTGGTTGGTGTTTCCTACTCCCATTGGAATTTCCTTTGCAACTTTATCATAAATTTCATTTATATTATTTTTTATTTTTTCAAAGATGTCTTCCCCCTTAATTCTTATAGCAATAAGCCCGCACCCTATATCAAATCCAACCCATGCAGGAACAACATATCCTTTTGTCACAAGAACTGCACCTATTGGGGCGACATATCCTTTGTGGGCATCTGGCATTAAAGCAGCAGAAGTTACAAAATCCTGAGAATAACATTCCTTGAATTGCCTTAAAGTTTCTTTATCTGCATCTAAAGAATAATCAAATATTTTTTTCTCCATAAAAGAACATTAACTCCAAAATTTATAAAATGTTTGGTTGAATTTCGATTGATTTAATACTGAAATTTTATAAGATTAAAGCCCTTTATTGTGGTTATTGGGACGATGATTAGAAAGGTTTAAATAAGTGAACCCACTTATCCTTTTTATGACTAACATAACTCTTTCAATTGATGATGAAGTATATAAGGGAATGAAAAAATTTTCTGAAATAAAATGGAGTGAATTTGTAAGAAAAATGATAGAACACAGGATAAGAGAATTAGAAATGATTGAAAAAAATTCAAATGAAGGATTCCTAACAATGTTAGCCTCTGAAAAATCTCTTAAAAAAGATTGGGATAATGAACTTGATGAGAGGTGGAATAATGTATGAACAAAAAGATATTGTTTTAATTCCTTTTCCTTATTCTGATTTAAGTGGATTTCAACAAAGACCTGCACTAATTATCTCTAATAAAAAAATTAATTTAACTGAAGACAAAATTTGCTGTTTGATTACCACTAACCCCCATAAGGATGATTTAGAAGTGAAAAAATATTTTTTCAATAAAGGGAAACTTCCTTTCAAAAGTTTTGTAAAGCCACATAGAATATTTTCAATTAGTGAGAAAATAATAAAGAGAAAACTTTGTTCTATAAATGATAAGTTTCACAAAGAAGTCATTAACAGAATAAACGAGTATTTAAAATAAATTAATAGTTATCTCTGCAAAAGCTATATATTTGCATATCTCCCGTTAACAACTAATAAACCCATTGATTGTGGTTATTGGTAAGATTAGAACCATAATATTTATATAGTCCCAGAGAGTAGTAACAATATGAAAAGTGGTATGAGTAAATTAAAAAAAATATTAGGAATAGGGGCAATAGCTTTAGCAAGTTTTCTGCCTATGAAAGCTCAAGCTCAGAAATATAATGTTAACTCTTTTGTTCAGCCTAATGATACCACTAAGCCCCTAGTTTGGGATAATTTAGAAACAATTGCTGAAAGAAATGCTTATTTTGATGATAGATTATATAATCATGATAAAACAGACACAATGACCTATATTCCAGGAGGATTTGTCTGCACTGATTTTGCAAGTGCATTTGCAATAAATTTTAATGGATATGGAGAATTAGGCTTTGATCCTGAAAAAGGTTTGCAAAACAATGGAGTGCATAATATTCCAGTATATACAGTTACATTAATGAAACCAGGAAAGTTCCATCAAATAAACGGAGTAATACCAGGAGATAATGTTTCAGATATTAATGACTGGAGATTTATTGAATCAGAAACAGATTCAACTTATAATTTAAATACATTTACACAAGCAGGAGTTTACAAGATTGTGATAAACCAGGGGAAAGTAATTAATGATGATATTCAAGGAAAGATTCTTTTTTTCCAACCATTTTTAGAATTTATTCCTGATGAAAATTGGGGGTGGAAAGATTCAGGATATAGAAATCCTGAAATAAATTTAATACCTAATCGCTCAATTGGAATGGATAAAACACCTGTTGAAATAATTGCTTCTTCTCCTGTTCCAAACTCAACCTACAAGGAAAAAGATGTTAATCTGGAATATATTTTAAGAGATAAAGAAAAGAATCTTGATTTAACAAATTCTTATTATAAATTTAATGATATAGAAAATCATTTTGCAGATTCAACAGGAACAATTCCATTAAGTTCAAAACAAGGCCCAAATAAATTAGAAATCTATGCAAAAGATTTAGCAGGAAATTCTTCTAATAAAACTATCAATTATACTTATGATCCATTTACAGATTTAGAGGACAATACAAAAAATATTGAATTTAAATCCTATCCAAATCCTGTAAAAAATATTGGAAAATTTAAATTTGAAAATTCAGATAATAAAGAAGTTTATCTGGAGATTTATAATTCTGCTGGGCAATTAATTGGAAAAGAAAAAACAAATGAAAACAAAATAGATTATGATTTTTCTAATTATTCTTCTGGGATTTATCCTTATAAATTAATTGGTTCTAAGGGAAAAACCTATACTGGGAAGGTTGTAAAGGAGTAGAGATAATCTGTTTTAATTATAAAATAATAAAATATATAAATTACAAATACCTGCTTTTTTTATGAGTGAAATTAAAATCCAGAAAGGATTAAAATATGCTACGCTTGTGTCCCTTATTTCTATACCTGTTACTGGACCTATTGGATTAGTTGTTGGAGGATTATGCTTCGCTGGAAAATTTGCCAGATTAGGGGATTATGACAGATATCAAAAATATCTTGAGGAAAAAAAGAGTATTAAAGATAAAAAGAAAAAGATAAGATTTCAAGAGGAGATGATTAGTTTATTGGAAAGGGAAAATGAGAGAAGGGCTTATACTTCCTCTATGATTAAAGGTTCTGAAATGTTAAATAATTATTTATCTAAATTACCTGGTGAGGAATATTCAAAGATAAAACAAATTGAAATTCTAGAAAAGGAAAAAAACTATTCTTGGTTTTCCTACAGGAAATAAATCTTTAGAGGTAAGAACAATAAAATGAATGGAGTTATTCCCTTATATGATTATGGGGGATATGGGTATAAAAATCCTTACATAAATCGTTTTAGTAGTTTGCCTATTATTGAAACTCCTGAGGCAATTCTTGCAAGAATTAATCCAAAAAAGACTTTTAGGCTTTTAGAAAATATGTCAATGAGAAAACATCAAGAAAGAATCAATGAAATTGGAGCTTCAGTAATGAACACTTATTTAAACGGATTAAATAGTGAGGATCGTATTGAATTAAGGGAATGTGAATTTGAAGAAATAGAAAACAGAAATATTTTTGGAATAGTAACAAGAAGGGGGATGAAATTCACTTTCAGAAGATAAAATGTCCTTAAAAAAGTATTTCGCAAAAATAAGAAATTTATTTAAAAATAAAAAAGAAAATTTATCCAGAGATTTATTAATATATGAAAAAGATTTAATTAATCTTTATAATAATTTAATGTTGAGTTTAGAAAAAATGTATTTTAGTTTCTCAGGTGAGAGATTACAATTTATTCCAATTGGCTCATTTAGACAAAATTATGATGATTTATTTTCCAAAGAGATTAAAGATGAATTTAACATTTACCAAACTAACAAGGGAATAATACTAAGAAGAAAAGGTTTAGAAAAACATTTATAAAACCTTAATCTTTAGATTATATTAATGGTTAAGAGAGGAGGGGTTATTTTTATTTTCTTATTTGCATTTTTAATATTATTAATAGGAGCAGTATCTTCTGCATCTTGCTCTGTTACCACTTCCTGTGCCTCATCAAATACTGTTATGAAATTATCTTCAACTACAAATGCACATGGTTCATTATATAATCAAGGGGCATATAGTTATTATTTATGTTGTGATTTTACTGGAACTCATACTTGTTCTGGAAGCAATAAAGTTTTAGGATTATCAGCAACAACAAATGCTCATGCTCAAATTCCTTCTTTAAGTGGTTATACTTCCTCTGTTTGTTTTGGAGATTTAACTTGTTATGATACTACTGGTTCTTGTAATTCAGGAGATATACAAATGTTATCTTTAAGTGCAACAAGCAATGCACATCTTGCTCAATTTAGCACTTATGGGACTAGAATATGCTGTTCTCCTAATTTAGGTTTTTGTGGTAATGGAGTTTTAGAATCTCCTGATGAAGAATGCGATGATGGAAATACAAATGATTTAGATGGATGCAGTTCTTTATGTGTTGTTGAATCAGGTTATACATGTTCTGGAACATCACCAACCTGTTGCCAAATTACAAATCCAACATCATCCTGGCAAAAAAATAGTGCTAGTTTTAATGGAGGAGAATTAATTGCAGGTGATGTTTTGACAATGAGATTTAATGAAGATTTTTGTGTTGCACCTGGAACAACACTGCCTTTTTATATTTATGAAGGTTCTACTCAACGTGCAAGTGTTCAGGGAACAGTTGTGGCTGGAACACCTGGTTACACTTATGCAACTTATACTGTTACAAATAGTTTTTTAACTTCACTTGGAGCAAACCCTGTTATCTTTTTTAGAATACCCTATCCAAGACAGGTAGATAGCTCAACAATAGCTGTAATACCAAGATATTGCGGTGATGGAACCTGCACTTCTGCAAATGGTGAAACCTGCTCAAGCTGTGTAAGTGATTGTGTCTGTTCACCTGGATCTGAAGAATGTATTTCTGGTGTGTGTACTGGTTTATGTGATTTAACCTCTGCTGCATGGAATACAACTAGTGCTGTGGCAGGACAACCAGTAAGATTAAATCTTGCAGGAACAAACTGCAATGGTAAAACAATTAATTTTGGAGTATGGGAAGATGATGATGCATTAAATCCAGATGATTCTGTAACTCCTGGACCTTCGTCTATAGTCTATGGTTCACCTAATACATATGGGCTTTGGAATGTTATTTATCAGGATGATACAGACGGAGGACAATCCAATCCTCCTGAATATTATTTTACTGCAAGTGTTGCAGGTTATAGTGAATCAATAACAAGCTCAGCTTCTGCAGAATTAAGTGTGACTCAGCCGGCTCAATGTGGAAATGGAAATTGCCAGAGTGGAGAAAATTGTTTAACTTGTCCGCAAGATTGTATTTGCTCTGGTGCAACACCTACCTGCAGTCAATCAGGAGTCTGTGTTGCTGAATGCATATTAAATACTGCAGAATGGATGACAACAAATGCTGAAGATGGAGACTCTGTTCAATTAAGAGTAACAGGAACAAACTGCAATGGACAAACTGTTTCTTTTGAAGTAAGAGAAGATGACCCTCTTAGTTCTTCTTCTGTTGCTATAAATCCTTCAAGTGTAACAATGAATTCAGGTGTTGCAACAGGAACATGGATAGCTGAATGGCCTGATTTAGGAGGAGAAACAACTCCAGAATACTTTTTTATTGCAAGAATAAATGTATTAGGGAAAGAACTACAATCTTCAAGAAATTCTGATTATGAATTACATGTTTCACAATCAATTGAATGTGGAGATGGCTCAGTTGATGGAACAGAAGCTTGCGATGATGGAGGGATTATTCCAGGGGATGGATGCTCTGCTACATGCACAATTGAAACAGGATATACATGTAATGGAGAGCCAAGTATTTGTTCTTTAACCTGTCCAAATGGGGTAATAAATTCGCCAGGAGAAGAATGCGACGGAACTAATCTAGGAGGTGCAACCTGTACAAGTGAGATGGGAGGGGGATGGACAGGAACATTAAGCTGTTCTCAAACCTGTCAATTTGATACAAGCGGATGTATTGCTCCTGCATCATGCACTATAAGAGATACTATCTGGAACAAAGCAAGTGCAATGGAAGGAGAAAATGTTCAGTTGCTTGTTCAAACAGAAAATTGCAATGATGGAGAATCTATTTCTTTTGTAGTTGAAGAATATGATTCTGGAATTTTAGATGGACATGACAATGTTGAGGTAAATCCTTCAAATGCATTAACAGTTGGAAATACTGCAATTGGATTATGGTATTCTGAATTTCAGGATGATAACGGGGGAATATTAAGCAGTGAAACAAATCCTCCTGAATATTTTTTCACTGCAACAATTGTAAGCAATGGACAACAAAGAGAAAGCAGTGAACCAAAATTAAGTGTAACTGAAAATAATGATGCAGAATGTTCAGAAGTAGGATATTGTGTTAATTATTTAACTCAATCATCATGTAATGCAGATTCCTGCAATGTTGGAGAAGAAAGTGTTCCAGGTGCAATAACTTGCGGAGGAACTTTTAATTCAGAAACAGGATGTTATGATAATATAGCCTGTGGATGTTCATGGAATACTAATTTAGGAAAATGTGAATCTGATTGGGATTCAGAATCCAGCTGCGGAATATGCGGAAATCATGTAAGAGATTTTGGAGAAGAATGTGATGATGGAAATACTGAAAATGGAGATGGTTGCTCAAGTCTCTGTCAATTTGAAGATGACATTGATTCTCCTTGTCCATATGGAACAACTCTCTGCAGTGACGGAACCTGCAGTTTAAATTGTGATTCTACTGATGAAGGAGTTGCAGATTGCAATTATGATGCTACCTGTGATAGTAGAGAAGGGTGCACATGCACAGATTGCATTGGAAAAATAGATAATTGTGCAATAGGACTTATATGCAATATTTTTGATAATGCCTGTTGCAATGCAATAAGTGATGGAGAATGTAATCCTTATTGCTCTTATGTTGATCCAGACTGTGCTCCTGCTGAGTGCGGAAATGGATATCAGGAAAGAGGGGAAGAATGTGACTTGGGAATAAGAAATAGTGATCCAAATTCTGGATGTTTAATTAATTGTAAATATGAGGTAATAGACCCTTTAATAACCGGGGGATGCCCTGAAGGAACAGCATTATGCAATGATGGAACCTGCAGTTTAAATTGCTATTCTACTGACCAAGGAATTGAGGACAACAATGATGATACTATATGCGTAGTTGGACTTGGATGGAGCCTGGTTGATCAGGCATGTTGCAATGCAGTAAATGACAATTATTGCAATCCATTTTGTTCTTATTATGACCCTGATTGCTTAGTCAATCCTCTTGAAGAAGATTCCTTTCCAATAGGAACATGTTCATATACAGAAAATGGAGCAGATACCTGTGAAGACGACGGAAGATTAGTGCGTTCATTAACTTCTAACTGGATATGGCATGCAAATAATGATTTTGGGACTACAAATCCAGATGGCGAAGATTATTGGCTGGTTGGAGGGCTTTATCGTTATGATCCTTTTGATTTCTCAGGATTGAGAAAATCAGAAAAGTGCACAAATATAGAAGATGTAATTATATGCCCTGCACAAATTGAAGTTCCATTCTTTAATATTTATAACATGGCTGTTGCAGTTGCAATAATAGTTTTAATTTATCTAATTTTACATTTCTCTAATAAAAATAAAAATCCCCCTAAAAAAAGAAAGAAAAAATAGATTAGAATAAATTAAAAAGATTTATAAAAAAGATTTTACTCTTATTTCAATGAGGCGGAGAATATTCTTAATACTCGTATTTTCTGTATTTTTAATAAATTTTACATGCGCTGAATTTTCTTTTTCTGACACAGGAAGCTCAATAAATACAGAATACGGAATTTCAGATTATTTAAAGGCAAAAGTGAACATAAGTTTCCAGGATGAGCCACTTAATTCAACTTTTAGGGATTCTCTTGGAAATTCCATAAATTTAAGCTTATTATTGACAAAAATACCCAATTTCAACTATATCATAAATCAGACAACAAATAAGATTACCTCTAATTTTCATGTAATTCAACTTGATGTTGCTAATTTCAGTATGCCAGATACAATCGGGACTTTCAACTATCAGTTAAATTTCAGCGGAAGGCAAATATTCAAAGAAGAAATAAAAGTTATTTCCATTGACAAATCGATTGAAGAGGCAATAAAAGAAAAATATGAAATATTAAATAATTCCAGGGCTGAAATTAAAAAATTGGATGTATCTGTTCAAAAAGTTTTAAATGAAAGACTCAATATTAGTTCTTTGGAAAACAAGCTCAATACTCTTGAAAACCAGTATGAATCAGCTTCTTCAGAAGAATATGAGGAAATACTTGCAAATCTTTCTGAAATAAAAATCCCAAGCACAATAAGTGAAATTGCAGAAGCAAATTCAATCAGCTTTTATCCTAAAAAAGAAAATATAGATTTAGATGCATTAAAGACAATTGCAGGAGGAGATTATCCAATTGACCAAGAAAACGAGTATATTGACGGCTTAATTTTATGGTATCAGGACAGCCTTAAAACAAAATTGACATTTAAAGAAATGTCTGTCCTTTATGACTCAAATGAAGAAAGAATTTTAAGAATATTTAAATTTAAGTTTGACAAAAGGGATTTGAAAAATGAAGCTTATTTTATAATAGAAGATTTAGGGGATATTGTCTTCGATGAGGACTATTCTCTGGGCAATGCAGAAGGGTATATTTATTTAAATCTCAAGGATATCTCCGGGGAGCTTCTTTTATCAACAGAACAGTATGTTGATTTCCTAAGTATTCCTGTTTTTATTGCTCCTTCAATAAATGATATTTCCCCCCTTGAAGCAGGAACATATATAGATGCACAAAAAGAAAACAAGATATCAAAATGGGTTTTATTTGGTTTAATTTTATTTTTGCTTTTATTAATAGGCGTAGTTGCTTATATAATAATACAGGCATGGTACAAAAGAAAATATGAAAATTATTTATTCAAGAACAGAAATAATCTTTTCAATATTATGGCTTACATACAAAATGCAAAAAAGAGAGGAATGCCAAGAGAGGATATTATAAAGAACCTAAAAAAATCAAACTGGAAGAAAGAACAAATAAATTATGCATTAAATAAATATGAAGGAAAGAAAATAGCAGGAATAATTGAACGCCCTTTTAAAAGAGTATTAGAAAATATTGAGAAATCATCCCAAAAATAGAGAAATTATCACACAAAAGTTTAATAAACCTCTTTAACAAAAAATAACATGGAAATAAAAATATTCAGGAATTTTTTCAGGAAGATATTTTCCAATTTATTCAATAATAAAAAGGAAATTAAGCTTGGATTTTACGGCCCCCCTAATGCAGGAAAAACAAGCCTTGCAAACAGGATATGCAAGGATTTTACAGGTCAGGAAATTGGTGCTGTCAGCAAAATTCCCCATGAAACAAGGAGTGTTCAGTTCAAAGAAAAAGTTGAAATAAAATACAAAGGCAAAACACTTCTGTTCAAGATGATAGACACTCCTGGTATAGCTACAAAAATTGATTATGAGGACTTTTTAAAATACAATATGAAAAGAAAAGAAGCCAAAGAAAGAGCAAAAAAGGCAACTCAGGGGGTTATTGAAAGCATAAAATGGCTGGATGACATGGATGTTGTTGTTGTTGTTCTTGATGCAACAGAAAACCCATATAACCAGGTTAATATAACAATAATTGGAAATTTAGTTGCAAGAAAAATACCTGTTTTGATTGTTGGAAATAAAATAGATTTAAGAAAAGCAGATGCCAAGAAAATTGAGGCTGCATTCCCTGAATATGATGTGGTGGGGATAAGTGCAAAAGATGGGAAAAACTTTGAGGAGTTTTATGAGTCAATATTCAAGCTTGCAAAGAAGATTTAAAAAGTATATTTAATAATATATAATAAAATGAGCAAAAAAAGAGGAAGTGGAAAGAACCTGGGAAAAATAAAAGGATTTTCCATACAATTTTTACCTTATTCTGAAATAAGGGATTTGAATAGCAACGAAAGAATAAGAAAGATTTTGGGAATTGTTCTTGGAAATAATATTTTAATTTTGCAGGGAAAATTAAAATCAGAAGAAGAAATAAGATTGATTGGGAATACAATGGCCATGATTGGATATGTAAAAGATTTCAAAGGGATAGAACTTGCAGTAATCTCGGGAAATGTGGAAAAAAATCTTGTTGATAAAATGAGAACTGAAATAGTAAAGGTTCTGAGCAGAGGGGATTTAGGTGCAATAACTATAATAGGCCCTGCAACAATAGTTAAGGAAATAAAGAGAAATCCAAGAAAAATTGAATTATTATTAAGCAAGTAATTTCCATAGTCCTCGAATAAATTCTGTGGATACAAACATTACTCTGTAAGTTTGCATAAAGGAAATAAAGAGAAATCCAAGAAAAATTGAATTATTATTAAATAAATAAAACTTATAAACTTGAAAAATATAGTTTTCTTATGAATAAAAGAGGTTTGTCAACTATTGTTGCAACACTATTAATACTTCTTCTTGTAATGGTTGCTGTTGGAATTATCT
>CAZIZL010000005.1:0-12094 GCA_964543665.1 Candidatus Woesearchaeota archaeon
GATGTAATGGAAAAAAAATTAACAGAAAAGGAGATTATGGAAAATATTTCAGAAAAAGATGAATTGCGTTTTGAAGGAAGCGAAGCATATGATTTTTATCCCAAAATCCTGAAAAGAATATCTTTATCCAGAGAAGAAAAGATTTTGGATGTTGGTTGCGGAATTGGAAGACTTTCAAGATATTTGAAAGGGTTTAATTTATATGGCTGTGATGTAACTGAAAAATTTGTAAAACAAGCCAGAAAAGAATTTTACAAAGAAGTAAAATTAGCAGATATCTATGCTCTTCCGTATAAGGATAAAGAATTTGACAAAATAATCTGCCTGGGGGTTTTTGAATATCTTGAATATCCTGAAAAAGCAATGAAAGAACTATTCAGAGTGTGCAAAGGGGATATAATACTCAACACTCCAAATTATAACTCTGCTGGAATTTTAAACTTTTTATCCAATAATTGGAGCAATTTTATAGATTCTATTGTTGAAGATGGAACAAGATGGACAAATAAAGATTTCCACAAAGATATTGCTAAAAATTGCAAGTTGAAATTAAAAATTAAGTATTTTTCCAGAAAATTCGAATCAATAAGAAATATATGGGGTAATCTATTTGCAGGAGATATAATTGGAATTTACAGCCAGTAAGAAGATAGTTAATTAAAATAATTTCCCGAATCTAATTATTATAATATAAAAACTTATAAAGTTAATTATATCGATTTATATAAAATGAAAGTAAAGATTGTTTCAACATACCCCCCAAGAAAATGCGGAATGGCAGAGCACACAAACTATCTTGTGAAAGCTTTAAGAAAAGCAGGTATTGAACCTGAAATTGTTGAAATAAAAAATCCAGATTCTGCAAATCCCTTTTATTTTATTAAATTAGCAAGAGAATCTGTAAAAAACATGTCAGAAGAGGATGTAATTCATCTTGAATTTCATCTGAGTTTGTTTGGAAAACTCTTTGGAGTTCTTCCTGGATTCTACATAACAATTTTTTTGATATGGTTAAAATTATTCGGCAAATCGAAAGTAGTTATTACCATGCATGATTCTTCAAAAAAATCAGATGCAAGGGCTCTGGGCTGGAAAGCAATAAGTTTTTATTATTATTACCAGTTCATTGCTCCTTTTTTAAAGCACTTTTCAGACAGAATGATTTTTCATTCAAAATTTGGAAAAAGAATCGCAGTGGAAGAGTGGAATTTCAATAAGGATAAGATTGATGTAATTCCTCTTGGCTCTCCAATGAGCGGAAAACAATTAAATAAAGAGGCATGCAAGAAAAAATTAGGATATCTTAATAAAAAAATACTTCTTGTTCTTGGATATATTAAAGAAGCAAGGGATTATGAAATGGTTTTGAAAGCTTTGATAAAACTGGATAAAAAGGTCGTTCTTTTGATTGCGGGAGAAGTTCAATTAAAAAAACATCAGGTTATTTATGATAAAATAGTTGAGGATATTAAAAAACTAAAAATAGAAAACAGAGTTAAATTGCTTGGATTTGTTCAGGATAAGGATATGCCAACTCTGCTTAATGCAACAGATATAGGAATCATTCCTTATAGCAGAACTTTTGGGGATTTTACCTCTGCTGCAACAGCAATACAATTAGCTTATTTTGTCCCTACTTTAACTGCAAATCTCCCTCCTTTTGAAGATTTCAAAGAAAGGAAAAAATGCATAGAAACTTATAATAAAGACAGCCTTGCTGATTTGGTAAAAAAGATAAATGAAATATTGCATAGCAAATCTAAAATAAATTCTCTGAAGAAATATTCCAAATTATACTGGGAAGATACTAATTGGGATGAAGTTGGAAGGAAAACAAAGAATTTTTATACCTCCTTATTCAACAAAAAATAAAATGGTTATTATAAAAAAACTTGGAATTTTTGGAATGATTAAAAAAGTTAATCTAAGATTAATTTGGAGAGGGTATAAAATTAAAGATAAACTCAAAGTAATTGTAAGTTTCTTTTTTCTGGGGCCAATGAGGAAAATGAGAATAACCAAAAAAGAATTGCTAATTACTATGAAAACCGAAGATGGACTGCTTATCTGCGGGGACAAATCAATAAATGTTGCAAATGAAAATTATGAAAAACCAATAAGGAAATTTTTTGACATAAGAGAGGGGGTATTTATTGACATTGGTGCAAATCTTGGGAAGTATACCCTGCTTATGGCTAAAAGATTAAAAAATAAAGGGAGTGTAGTCAGCATAGAACCAGAAGCACATACTATTGAAATATTAAAGAAAAACGTGGAAATAAATAATCTGAGAAATGTTTTTGTTGTTGGTAAAGCCTGCTCATCAAAAAATGGGAAATCCACTCTCTATTTGGAAGGAACTAAATACAGCGGGGGACTGCACTCCCTAAAAAAGTACGGGCATCATGTAAACAAGACAATAATTGAAACTGAAACACTAGATTCAATTATCTCCAGGCTCAAAGTTAAAATGGTTGGTTTAATAAAAATAGATGTTGAAGGAAGTGAAAAAGAAGTCTTAATTGGAGCAAAAAAGATATTAAAAAAGTATCATCCAAAAATAATATGTGAATCTCTGGATGAAGAATCTGAAAAGGAAATAAAGAACCTTCTTAAGAAATATAAGTATAATGTTCAAAGGGTAAATGAAGAAAATATCTTCGCATATTAAAAATGAAAAAGATTAAAATATGTTTTGCATTTCTCGAAGGTTCTCCTGATTATCTTGGGGGGGCAAACATATTTCATAAGAATTTAATAAATTATATTTATTCAAAGAATAAAAACATTCTTCTTTTCTGGGTGTATTTTGGTAATGAAAATAAAAAATATATAAAAGATAATGTTGAATATATTGAATTAAAATCTGGGAGATTTAATTCCCCTTTATTATTGAAAAGAAGCATAATCCTCTCCAGATTCTTTAAAAAGAACCATTTTAATGTGATAAATACTGCATGGGGGATCTGGACTAACCTCTATTATAAAAGAAAAAATCAGAGGATTATCCACACATTTCATGGAACAATGTACTATTTTAATAAAAATCATTTAAAAAACCTAAATTTATTGAATAAGATATTGTTATTGCCCTTATTAGGGATTAGCTGGATAGTTGATAAACCTAATAAAAATACTGATAAATTAATTTGTGTTTCTGAAAAAGTAAAAAGACAAGTTGAAAAACTATATGGAAAGAAAAAAAATCTTGTTGTTATAAGAACTGGAGTGAATTTATATGATTTCAAACCAAGAGATAAAAATAGAATAAAAAAAGAACTTAAGTTGGAAGAGAATAAAATTTATGGACTATATGTTGGCGGGGGCGGTTTTTGGACAAAAGGATTAGACAGAACAACAAAGTTATCAGAAGAGATTTATAATATGAATCCAGATTATCGTTTAATTGTAATAGGTCCTGATTATGATAAGGTCAAACATTTACTGGACAAAAAATTTATAATCTTTTTACAAAACGTTCCAAGAAAAAATATCCCGTATTATTATTCGACTTCTGATATTTTCTTTTGTTTATCCAGATATGAAGGAGGAGCCCCAACATTAGTTGTTTCTGAAGCAATGGCATCTGGATGTTTGTTGGTCTGCTCAAAAGATTCAGAGCAGGAAATAATTGATAATAATAAAAATGGACTGATAATTGAAGATTTTAATAAAAATGATGCTGAAAAAATTATAAGAATATTAGAAGACAAAAGAAAAAAAGAGAACCTCATTAAAAATTCAATCAAAACGGTAGAAGAATTATCCCTTGAAAAATGGGGGGAAATATATTTGAAGGAATTGTTAAAATGAAGCTTACAAGAAATGTGATATTTGTAAAAAATCAACTTTTTGTCTTTTTTTCTTTTTTGGTTTTCAAGTAAAAAATAATTAATTTAAGAGAATAAAAAATCTTTTCAAATAGATTTAATCCAGATTTTAAGTTCCTATGCGCTTTTTTTGTTTTATTGCTGAAAAATTCCTGTTTTTTTTCATTTGAAGAATGTGCTGAGCCAGAATAAACTCTATGTTTAGTCAGGAAAAATGGTAAATTTGTGAGATTCTTCCCCTGAGACAATAGGTCAAGATAAAGATTATAATCATGGGCAGATTTGAATTCTTCATTATAAAAAATATTTCCTTCATTTCTGAACATTACTGAAGAATGAACTATTCCGCAGCTTTTTGGAAGTTTCCATCTTAATATCTTATAATTATTGAATTTTCTAAATCTGCGAATTTCTCTGCTTCTTTCATCAATGTAAATTGTTGAGCTCCCTACTAAAAATATTTCCGAATGTTTTTCAAGATAATCATATTGTACTTGTAATCTGTTTTTATTTGAAATATCATCAGAATCCAAAATAGCAATATATTTCCCTCTTGCATTTTTAAGACCTATATTCCTGGATTTTGCAGAGCCAAAATTTCTCTTGTTATTTATCAAAATTATCCTCTTATCTTTTCCCATATATTTCTTTACAATTTTCAGGGAAGAATCAGTTGATTTATCGTTTATAATTATTAATTCAAAATCTTTAAAAGTTTGATTTAATATTGAAGACATACTTTCATTTAGAAATTTCCCTGAATCATATATTGGCATTATTACTGATATTTTTGGGGTTTCCATTTTTTTGATTTTATTATTTTATTTAACAGAAAAGACTGTTTTTAAGATTTATTATTCCTTAATACTCTTCTAATAAGTCTCCAGTTCTCTTTAGTTATCTTTTAATTAATTTTAAAATCCCAAAGTAAATAACCATGGTTCATAGTTTAAAACATATAAAAACTTATAAAGTGATTTTTATTCCGCTTTTATGTAAAAAAATGGGTAAGGAAAATAAAACTGATGCAGAGATATTCGGGCAGTATAAGATATTTGACCATCCAGATAAATTGAACAATTGGAAACTTGGAAAATCCGAAACTCTGGTTACTGCAAAAATTGATATGACTAATGAATGTGATTCCTACTGTGAGGGTTGTCCTGGGGGGAGATTAAACAAAAGCAATTTAACAAAAGAACAGGCATTTTATGTTGTTGACCAACTCTCAGAATTTGGATTAAGGGGATTGGTTTTTAGTGGGGGAGGGGATGCTTCGCTGAATCCTGCTACCCCAGATACAATTAAGTATGCAAAGTCTAAGGGGTTGGATATAGGATTTATAACCAATGGCTTAAGTTTGGAGAAAAAATTAATTGAAACTATTGTAAAAGATGGTTCTTGGTGCAGAATAAGTTTAGATGCAGATTCTCCAGAATTGTATAAAAGATCTCATGGTTTGGGAATAGAAGAATTCAATAGAGTTTTGAGCAATATACAAAAACTTTGTGATATTAAAAAATCCACAAATTCTGAGTGTACTATTGGAGTGGGATATTTAACAAGAAGCTATGCTGTTGAAGGAATGTTTAAGGCTACTCAACTTACTAAAGATTTGGGAGTAGATTACATTCAATTTAGACCTCCTCATGGGGATTTTTCTCCAATAGAAGAGCAATTAAAAGAATGCGAGAAATTAGGAACAGAAAATTTCAAAGTTTTATCCTCTGAACAAAAATATTCCCGCTTTAATGATGAAGATAAAAGACCTTATGAAACCTGCCCTGCCATGAATTTTCTTACTGTAATTGATGCAGATATGAATGTTAAAACCTGTTGCCATGCAAGAGGACGCAAGGGATATACTTTGGGAAATTTGAAAAATAATTCTTTCAGGGAGATATGGGAAAATAGGGGGAAAAATCCAAATTGGCAGAAGGTAACCGGAATGTGCCCTATGTTTTGTGCAGAAGATACCTTAAATAGAGTTTTATTGGGAATAACCACTAAAAAGCGTCATTCAAATTTCTTATAAGATTGGGTGTAAAATTAAAATCTCTTCCTTAAAAATCTGACAAATTTCTGAGGAAAAAAACTTAAAATATAAAAAATAAGGAGTACTTTGTCTACTCCAAATCTCTTAAAATACTCTCTTATATCCCTTCTGGTTTCTTTTCTTAAATTGTCCTGAAATTCTGCAAGTATTTTAACACTCAAATTCATCTTACCAAAATTCAAATTTTTTGGTTTCAGTGATGGAGTGGAGAGATTTTCGTAATCATCTTTTCCTGTTTTCTCTCTTTGTTCATAAAAATCTTTAGCTTTTTGAAAAAAGAACTCCTGATGAGGTTTTTGATTTTTATACAAACCTGTACCTCGGCTAATCCTGTATTTTATGAGAAAATCATGCAAATTAGTTATATTTTTCCCTTGGCTTAAAAATCTTAAATATAAATCATAATCTTCTGAACGTATGAACTTTTCCCTATAATAAATATCCTTGGTATTTCTGAACATTATTGAAGGGTGAATCATACAATTCGTTTTTGGGAGTTTTTTCTTTATGCGCTTATAATTGTCATATTTTTCAAATATTCCAAGTCTTTCTCCCGATTCATTGATAATTATTGCAGATCCTCCAATTAAGAATATCTTTGGGTGATTTTCTAAATAATCAAATTGGACTTTAAATCTATTTGGAAGAGAGATATCATCTGCATCCATTCTTGCAACATATTTCCCCCTTGCAATTTTTAATCCCTTGTTCAATGATCTTTTTACACCCAGATTCTTTCTATTATTTATTATTTTTATTCTATTATCTTTTTTTTGGAATCCCTTTATTGTTTTTAAAGAATTATCTATAGAGCAGTCATTTATAATTATGAACTCAAAATCTTTGAATGTTTGATTTAAAATAGATTCCATACTCTCTATCAAAAATTCTCCTGCATTATAAACAGGCATTATTACGGATATTTTTGGCTCTATCACCTTAATTTATTGTGGATTCTTAGGTCTTAAATTTTTAATTAACTTCAAATCTTCCCCCCTTATTCCTTTAATTAAAAATAAAATTCCAAAATAAATTCCGCCTCCTAAAATTATCTCCAAGATTCCTAAAAATAAATTTAAATTCAGAAGATAATTAAATAACATTAAGAAGAGGGACATTCCTAGGCTGGATATAAGAAACTTAAAAAAAGAAGAGCTTTTTAAGGATATTCTAAAACGAATTTTTGCCCTAATAGAAAGAGAAATTAAAAGAAAGCATTGACTTATAAGAACTGCAAGTGAAGAACCAATTATTGCATATTCTGGACTTATTCTTAAAAAGATCTTAATTAAAAAATAGTTTAAAATTATATTAAGAATTAAAGAGATAAAGATAAATCCAGATAAATCTCTGGAATTTTCTCTTGCTGCAAAGAGTGTTGAATAGAGGGAAACGAGAGGGACTACAACAATCAGGAGAGAAAGAACATATAAAGGAGTTATTGCTGCAAGATACTCTGTTCCATAAATTGCGATAATAAGATCTTTTGCAATGAAAATCAATCCAAAGAAAATTGGGATTGAAAACATTAAAATATATCTAAAGGTTTTTTGGAACCCTCTTTTAAGTCTATCCTTATGTATTTGAGTGAAGATAGGGAGTAAAATTCCAGATATAGATAATAAAGAGGCTATTGTTAGGATTAAACTTAATGCTGCTCTGTAATATCCCAAATAACTTGCTTCTACAAATGCTCCCAACATTAATGTATCTACTGAAGAAAAAAAGACCAAAGAAAGACTTGCCAAGCCCATAAATTTAATATATTGCCAAACTCTTGGCTTTTCAATTTTTTCCATTTTCCCAAAAAACAATTTTTTATCTCTCTTGATTAAAATTATTAAGGAAGCGACCAGAAACAAAAATCCAGAAAGTCCAAAGGCCACAAAAACTCCTGCAACTTTAAATTGGGTTGATAAAAGCAATACTGCAAACAAAGAAAGGAATATCTTAGAAACCTGATAAATTACTTCTAAAAATGGTGTTGGTTTTAGATTTTTTGTTGCTGTGAAAAGATTTGCCAAATAAGACCTCAATGATTCCATTAAAATGTAGAGACAGGCAAAGACAAGAGGAAAAAAGACCAGTGGTTTGTTAAATATATTGTATGAAAGATATTTTGCTATTGCTAAAACAATAAGTATTGATATTATGATTAACAAAAATTTTATTTTAAGAAGATATCTAAAATAGGTTCTGGCTTTTCCTTTGCTATTTTTTCCAAGTGCATCTGAAACATACATTATAGATGCAGACCCGACTCCTAAATCTGTAAAGGTTATTACAATTGTGATAACTGAAAGAGCAAGAGAGTAGATACCGAATAATTCCGGAAGCAAGATTCTTGCAATAATAATTGTGAATATTAATCCCCCGATTTTTGAGATGAAAATTGAGACAAAAGAATAAACTGAATTTTCAACAGCTATTTTGGAGAGATTTTGATTTTCTATGTTTTTTTCCATATTCCTATAAGAAAATCTCTATTTTTAAAGATAAGTAAAAAAAGTTAGTTAATGCCCAATTATCCCCACAAAGATTAAAAAGGAAATTATTATTCTAAAAAGAGATGGCGAGCATTTTGGAGATGACTGGTGGTATAAAAAATAAATTCTTTCCTAATGAACATCAAAAAATGATAAAAAGGTGGAAAGAAATGAAAGGGGACGAAAATTTAATATTAAATCATCCTGAACTCAGTAAAAAATCTGTTGTTTTTGATTTGGGGGGTTATAAGGGGCAATGGACAAGCGACATTTATTCTAAATATAACTGCATAGTTTATGTTTTTGAACCAGTAAAAAAATTTTATGAGTATATGAAAAATAGATTTAAAGAGAACAAAAAAATAAAGGTCTTTAATTTTGCATTAGCTTCTTCCAACCGGATAGAATCTATATCTCTGAACGGAAGTGCATCCTCCATATACGGCAAAAATAAAAAGGAAAGGATAAACTTAATTGATTTTGAAGATTTTTTAAAAAAAGAAAAAATAAGAGAAATAGATTTAATGGAAATTAATATTGAAGGGGCAGAGTATGAACTTTTAGATTATATAATCAACAGAGAAAGTATTAAAAGAATAAAAAACTTACAAGTTCAATTCCACAGAAACATAAAGAATTATGAAGAAAAATATCGCGAAATAAAAGAAAAATTAGGCAAAACCCATAAATTAAATTGGTATTTCCCTTTTGTTTGGGAATCCTGGAAAAAGAAAAATGCTTGAAAAAGAAAAATGTATTATAGCAATAAATCTTGGGGGAATCTCTAATAGAATTAAGTGTTTAGTTTCCATGGAGAGATTGGGAGAAAGATATAATCGGGAAGTGTATTTATTTTGGCCATTAAATCATACCTGCGGGGCTAAATTTTCTGACTTATTTGAAAACAAAATTAAAGAGATAGACGAGGAAGAATTAAAAAAAATAAGGAAAAAAAATATAAAAGTTTTTGAAGACTATTCCAGTACAGTAAAAGATTATCCTAAAAAATATCTTATTACAGGGACGTGGAGATTTCTCCTGAGCCAGGAAGATTTCTCAAATTATTCTGGACTGAATAATGAAGGCATAGATCTTAAGTTCTCGAATATTCCAGAAGGAGTAAAAAAAGAAATTTTATTTTATCTAAAAAAATTAAAACTCTTGAAAAATCTTAAAAAAGAAATAAATATTTTCCAGAAAAAATATAATTTGAGAAACCTTATAGGAGTCCATATAAGAAGAGGGGATTTCGCAGACAGAAAAGTCAGTCCTGGAAGGGTTTCTTCTGATGAAAAATTTATCGGAAGAATGAAAGAATTGGTGAAAGAAAATCCAAGGATAAAATTCTTTTTGTGCACTGACTCTGAGGAAATGGAAAAGAAAATTGAAAACGAATTTCCAAAGAGAATTATTAAATTTCAAAAAAGCAGTTTTGTCAGAACAGATGTTCGAGCAACCCAAGATGGATTAATTGATTTATTTCTTCTTTCCAAAACAAAATACATTCTTGGGACTTATAAAAGCACATTTACAGAAATGGCCTGGTGGCTGGGAAATTGCAAAGCAAAGGTGGAGATAATTATAGATCCTGAAAAAGAAAAAGAATACTTAAAAAATGTGAAAGAAGAAAGAAGAAAGATAATACCTAAAATAAAAAGGATTATTCTAAAGCTTCTTGGAAGAAAATTTATTTAATAAAACCAATAATTCAAATTAACCAAAAATTCTTTTAAATTTATTTTGTATTGTTCTTATATCCAAATCTTTTGGAAATTTATTATCTTTATACAATGGTTCTTTAAGAATTTTCTCATAAAGCTTATCATCATTATCAACCTTAATTATATAATCTATAAACTCCTTCATATTCTTAAAATCAGAATAATTAATAAAACTTTTTGTGTTAAACTCTTTATTTACATCCTTATGCCCCACATAAATGGGAATACTGTTTACCAGCATTGGATGTGTTAATTTTTCCGTTACCCATCCTGGTTTGGAAAGATTTTCAAAGGCAATTGTAAATTTGTAAGATTTCAAGAAATTTAGTTTATTCATGGCCCAATTTTCAGCAACTCTCGATTCTTTTGGATTGCCGTGACTTATCGGGGGCATATTTGTCATGCATCTTCCTGGAGCATCTATTCTCTTGTATTTGCTTAATTCTTTAAAGAAATTATTTCTTGCTGGAATGTCCTGAGAATAAATAAAATTACAAAACTTAGTTTTTTCCCTCTTTATTTTCTGAAAATTAATTTTCTTTTTTAGGGGGGGAATTCCTAAATTTTTTAAATTATAATCACTTGTTAGGGCTCTAAATAGCCTCATATATCTTGGGGAATTTATTTCCTCTTCAAAATAAGTTGAAAAAACCCACCCTCCCTTATCCATATCTGGTTTTATATGTTCTGAATCCCAAAATATTTTAACATAATCCCCTTCTGGAAGAGGCAAGGAGTCTTTTATTGAAAAGTTTACAATTTTAGAATAAATTTTTTTTAGCCGGATATATAATTTCGGGGAGATTTTTTTAATAAAATCCCCTTTTTTTGATAAATTCTTTACTGCGTTTGTCTCAGGACAAATAGAATAAAAAAGATAATCTGGCTTTTCACTTATTATCACATTATACTGTTTTCTCAAAAGATTTGTAAAGAAGTTGTTTTTTGGATTAAATCCTTCATGAAAATACTTAAAGTTTATTTTTATTGTCTTTTTTTTCATAATAATAAAGATAAAATTAGCTTATTAAATTTATCTAAAAAGCCTATATTAAAAGAAAAAGATTCATTTAAAACATAACAATACTTAAAAATAATCTAATTAATAGAGTTTTACAAAATTAAGGAGAAAATAGAAGGGAGTTTTTAAATTTAAATATGGCAAATTCGATAAAAAAGAGTATACTTGGGCTGATGAAAAAAATAAATAAAAAGAGATTTCAACTTTTTTTTGAAAATTTATATATTTTATCTTTGCATGGCATGGGGTTTGGAGAATCTGAATTAGATAAAGATGGTGAGGCGGACATTTTAAGAAAATTAGGAAAAAAGAAGGAAAAATTAGTTATTTTTGATGTTGGGGCAAATATTGGGAGATATACCCAAGAATGCAAAAAATTCATCCCTGATTCAGAGGTTTATTGCTTTGAACCATCAAAAAAGACATTTGAAACTCTTAAGGATAATCTAAAAAATTTCAAAAAAGTCTACTTGCATAATATTGGATTTGGGGAGAGAAAATCTAAAAAAAACCTATTTTATGATAGAGAAGGATCTAGTCTGGCTAGTGTGTATAACCGAAAATTGGATTATCGTAAGATATACTTTAATAAAAAAGAAAAAATTAATATAGAAACAATTGATTCATTCTGCAAAAAAGAATTAATTCGAGAGATATCCTTATTAAAAATAGATGTAGAAGGAAATGAACTAAATGTCCTCAAGGGAGCAAAAGAAATGATAAGAAAAAGGGGGATAAAAAAAATTCAGTTTGAATTTGGAGGATGCAATATAGATTCAAGAGTTTTTTTTAGGGATTTTTGGAATATGCTCAATAAAAATTATACTATATATAGGATAATCAAAGGGGGGTTGGTCCAGATAAAGAATTATAAAGAATTAAATGAAATTTTTACACTTATAAATTATTTTGCTGTATTAAAAGATGCTGAATCTTTTTGAACAACAATCTTTATATACTGTCTCCAATCAAAAAAAATA
>CAZIZL010000005.1:12104-19280 GCA_964543665.1 Candidatus Woesearchaeota archaeon
TTGAAAATAACAGAAAGAGAAAGGCTATTCTAATAAAACACAGAAGTCTTCCTCCAAAAGAGATGGGATTTGAAATCAAGAACGAGGGAATTTTCAGGAGAGGATGGATATAATCCCAACTTTCTCTTTTGAACAACAATCTTTATATACTGTCTCCAATCAAAAAAAATATGTCAAATGAGATTACAAGCAAAATTGCAATAGGAACAACAACCTGGTACAAAAGGGACCAGCAAAATGGTGAATTAAGAGCAAAACTTGCAGAAAGAACAATAAAAAAAGCTGTTGATATGGGCTATAAAATGATTGTTGTTGATGGAAATTCTGAAGATTGGTTTTTAAAATCTATTGAGGGATGTGGGGCAGATATTTATCCTCAACAAACAAAAGGAATAGGATCAGGAAGGAGAGAAGTTATTCAGTATGCGTATAATTTTAATACTCCAGTTATAAGCTGGATGGAACCTGAAAAAGAAGATTATGTTAAGGAAATTATTAAAACAGCCAAGCCAATACTTGAGGGAAAAGTTGATTTAGTTATTCCAGACAGGCGTATAATTGTTTCAGGCAAGTATTTCCTGCCTAATTATCCTACATCACAACAAAATGAAGAATTATTTGGAAATGACTGCTGGAGAGAACTAACAGGAACAGATTTAGATGTCTGGTGTGGACCAAGAACATGGAAAAGGGAATTATCAGATTATTTTCTGAAATATAATGGGAAAAATCTATCTTATTTAACAAAAGATAATAGAGAAATTAGTTATGGCGATAACTGGGATTCTATTTTTATTCCTGTTATGCAGGCAATATTGGATAGAAAGAAAGTTAGGGGAGTGCAAGTAAATTATGTACATCCTAAAGAACAAACTGCTCTTGAAGAAGGAAACTATGGATTCACAATAAAGAGATTGGACCAGTTAAATAATTTAGTTCCTACATTTACAGATTATTGGAATAAAAATTATCCTGATTCTGAATTAAAAAAAATAAGAAACAATTTAAAAGAATAAAGAGAAACAAATTATATCCCCCTTAAATTTAAAAAATATTTTTTAACACAATAATCCTTAAAAACAAGATTAATCTAAAATTTTAATGACAAAAAAAGCATTAATTACTGGCATAACAGGCCAGGATGGTTCCTATCTTACAGAATTTCTTTTAGAAAAAGGATATGAGGTTTATGGAATTGTAAGAAAAGAAAGCACTTCTAATATAGAGAAAACCGATTATAAAGTTTATGATTCAGAAGATAAAAAGAAATTGATTTTAATTTATGGGGATTTAACAGATGGAAATTCAATCTCCAAGAGTATAAGGGAGATCCAACCTGATGAAGTCTATAATCTTGCTGCACAAAGTAATGTAAAAGTTAGTTTTGACCTTCCAGAATATACCTCAGAAGTTGTTGCTTTAGGAACATTAAGAATTTTGGAAGCAATCAGAAATTTTTGCCCACATGCAAAATTCTATCAGGCTTCTTCATCAGAAATGTATGGAAAAACACAAGAACCAATAAAAAAAGAAACTACTCCTTTTGACCCTCAAAATCCTTATGGAATTGCAAAAACTTTTGGATATTGGATGACAAAAAATTACAGGGAGAAATATGGATTATTTGCATGCAATGGAATTTTATTCAATCATGAATCTCCAAGAAGAGGAAAAGACTTTGTTACAAAAAAAATAACTGAATCCCTGGCAAAGATAAAATATGGCTTACAGGATTGCTTATTTATTGGAAATCTGGATGCAAAAAGAGACTGGGGTTTTGCAGGAGATTATATTGAGGCTATGTGGCTTATGCTTCAACAGGAGAAACCAGAAGACTATATTATAGGAGCAGGAGAAACCCATTCTGTTAGAGAAATTATAGAAGAATCCCTAAAGATTCTTGGAATAAATGCTGAATCTAATGGAAAAGAAGGATTAGATGAAGAATATATTCAAAAAAACAATGGAAAAATCATCATAAAGGTGGATTCGAAGTATTATCAAGATAAGGAATATAGTGTATCAATAAGCGATTCTTCCAAAGCCAAAGCAAAATTAGGATGGCATCCAAAAACAACTTTCAAAGAACTTGTGAAAATGATGATTGATTATGAAGAAAGTTTAATAAAAAAAAGCCTTGGATATCCTGAAAAAGAAATAAAATTAATGGAAGATTCAATTGAAAAAGAAGAAATAATTGCAATAAATAAATGCCTGGAAAGCGGGATGTACACTCAGGGGCATATTGTTGAACAATTTGAGAAAAAATTTGCTGAATGGAATGGATCAAAATACTCTGTAATGATCAATAGCGGAAGCAGTGCCAATCTTTTGATTATCTCTGCCTTAAAAGAAAAGTTTAATTTAAAAGACGGGGATGAAATTTTAGTCCCAAATGTAACCTGGCCAACAACTATTTATCCTGTTATTCAAAATGGGATGGTGCCTGTTTTTTGCGATGTTGATGAAAGTTTCAATATGGATTTGGGATCAATAAAAAGAATGATTGGGAAAAATACAAAAGCCATATTTGTGGTTCATTTGCTCGGACAGCCAGCAAAAATTAGGGAGATAAAAAAAATATGTGAAGAAAATAAATTATTATTAGTTGAAGATTGCTGTGAAAGCCTTGGTTCAAAGCAGGATGGAATAAAAGTTGGAAATTTTGGGGCAATGGGAAGCTTTAGTCTTTATTTTGGACATCATATGACTACTATTGAAGGTGGATTGATAGTTACAAATAATTTTGAATTATATGATTTACTTAAATCAGCAAGATCACATGGCTGGGTTAGAGGAAGTAGCCGTGAAAATAACTATCCTGAATTCAAAAATAAGAATTTTGTTTTTGACAGTCTGGGATATAATGTCAGGAGCACAAATCTAAATGCTGCTATTGGATTAGCCCAATTAGAAAAAATAGATGGATTTATCGAAAGAAGAATAAAAAATCATGAATATTTTTTAAAGAAAATTGAAAAATTACCCATAATCCCTCAAAAAGTTCATATTAATGAAACAAGTTCTTTTTCATTTGGAATTCTTCTGCCTGACAAATACCAAAGAGAATATTTACTAGAATACCTTCCAAAAAAAGGAATAGAATGCAGACCTATTGTTGCTGGAAATTTGCTAAAACAACCTATATTCTCCAAAATGAACCTTAAAAAAGATTATGAAACAATGGCTGATAAAATTCACTATCAGGGGCTTTATCTGCCAAATAACCAGTTTATTAATTCAGAAAAAATAGACTATATTGTAGATACAATAGAAAAATTATTAAAAGAACTGAAATTTGCTAAAGAGATACAAAGATGGATATAAATGGAAAAATCCTTGTGACTGGAAGCAATGGAATGGTTGGAAAAGCCCTTGTAAAGAAACTTAAAGAAAAAGGATATCATAATCTTCTTTTACCCAGTTCCAGAGAATTGGAGTTAAGAAATCAAAAAGATGTAGAAATCTTTTTTGAAAAAAACAAGCCAGAATATGTTTTTCATATTGCTGCCACTGTTGGGGGTATTGCAGCCAATATTGCATCTCCTGCTGAATTTTTATATAATAATCTAATTATGGAGCTTAATGTAATTGAATCTGCAAGGAAAAATTCCGTAAAAAAACTTTTATTCTTGGGGAGTTCATGCATCTATCCAAGAGAATGCCCTCAGCCTATGAAAGAAGAATATCTGCTTACAGGGAAATTAGAACCCACTAATGAAGGATATGCATTGGCAAAAATCTGCGGGCTAAAAATGTGTGAGTATTATTATAAACAATATGG
The DNA here is from genome assembly GCA_964543665.1 of Candidatus Woesearchaeota archaeon. Lineage (GTDB taxonomy): Archaea > Nanobdellota > Nanobdellia > Pacearchaeales > GW2011-AR1 > MWBV01. The sequence continues at coordinate 15,889 of CAZIZL010000005.1, forward strand.
AATGGATTTTGTAAGCTTAATGCCTCCAAATATTTATGGAATAAATGATCATTTTGAATCAGAAAAATCCCATGTTATTTCTGCATTAATCAGCAAATTCATTAATGCAAAAGATAAAGAATCTGAATTTGTGGAAATTTGGGGAACAGGAATCTCAAGAAGAGAATTTCTTTTTGTAGAAGATGTTGCAGATGCAATGGTTTATTTTATGGAAAATTATTCTGCTAAAGAAATAAGCCCTTTCATAAATATTGGCTCTGGAGAAGATATTTCAATTAAAGAGCTTGCATTCCTGATAAAAGATCTTGTGGGATATTCTGGAGAGCTAAAATTTGATGCAACTAAACCAGACGGAATGCCAAAAAAACTTTTGGATAATTCCAAATCTGCTAATTTTGGGTGGAGAGCAAAGACAAGCCTTATAGAAGGGCTACAAAAGACAATTAACTGGTACCTTCAAAACAAGGGAAATTAATTAAAAGATTATATTCCAAACACCACATAATTTTTTAAATCAAGAATTTCTAGGTTTTTTATGGAATATGACCTTTCAACAAGAATAGACTCCCTAAGGGAGAGAGTAAAAGAATCTTTTAACGAAGAATTTGTCAACAGAGGATTTGAACCCCAAAGAGCTTATTCAAAGAAAAAAGCCCTTATTACCGGGTTAACAGGACAAGATGGAGCTTATCTTGCAGAATTTCTCTTAACAAAAGGTTATGAAGTTTATGGAATGCACAGAAGAACCAGCATGGAGATTTTTGACAGAATCCAGAATTTGATAAAAAAAATAAATTTAATTGATGGGGATGTCACAGATATGGGCTCTATAATCAGGATAATAAAAGAAATCCAGCCAGATGAGATTTATAATCTTGCAGGACAGTCTTTTGTCCCTGCTTCCTGGACTCAGCCAATTTCAACTGCAGAAATAAATGCAGTCGGAGTCCTGAATGTATTGGAGGCAATAAGATTAATCAATCCTAAAATAAAGTTTTATCAGGCTTCAACATCTGAGATGTTTGGAAAAGTTCAGGAAATTCCTCAAACAGAAAAAACCCCTTTTTATCCAAGAAGCCCTTATGGAGTTTCAAAAGTTTTTGGTTATTGGATAACAAGAAATTACAGGGAAAGTTATGGACTTTTTGCATGCAATGGAATTTTATTCAACCACGAATCTCCAAGAAGGGGAAAACAATTTGTTACAAGGAAAATAACCCACTCTGTTGCAAAAATAAAATTAGGGTATCAGGATTTTTTTGAAATCGGAAATCTGGATGCAAAAAGAGACTGGGGTTTTGCAGGGGATTTTGTTGAGATTATGTGGTTAATGCTGCAACAGGAAAAGCCAGAAGATTATGTTATTGGAACAGGAGAAACACATTCTGTAAGGGAATTTGTAGAAGAAGCTTTTAAAATAGTTGGAATGCCGATTATCTGGGAAGGAAGGGGATTAGAAGAAGTAGGAAAATACAATGGAAAGGTTGTTATTAAAATTAATCCCAAATTCTACAGGCCAGCAGAAGTAGATTATCTTCTTGCAGATCCTTCAAAAGCAAAAAAAGAATTAGGATGGGAGCCAAAAACAACTTTCAAAGAACTTGTAAAAATAATGGTTGAAAGTGACTTAAATCATTTAATGCTGCATGGACTAATGGAATCTGACAGGTCAAGATTGGATAAAAATAATGTTAATGACATAAGATGAATAAATCCCATTCAAACCCTTTAATAATTACCCCTTTAGAATTTGCAGAAATAAAAAATGACTTGCATTGGTATGTAAAGGAAAACACACAAAAAGCATTAGAGATTGCATTCAAATAATAATTAAGTTTTAAAATAAGCTTCTGGAAATTTTTATTCTTCAATTCTCTTTAATATATCACTGAATGCAGGTCTTGTTATGAATACGCCCACACTTATTCCGATTATTGTAGTAATTGCAAATCCTTTTAATAATCCTGCTCCTGCCCATATAAGAGGTAATAAAGAAACAAGTACAACAAAATATGCACCCATAATAATTGCAAATGCTTTTTTGAGTCTCTCTTTTAAACTGGAGGAAGTTGCTCTATTTCTGGATTCATCTAAAAGAACAACCTGATCATCAAAACCAGTTCCAATGGTAGCAAGAATTCCTGCTATGCTTGCTAAATCTAAATTCCATTCAATTAAAGCAGCTATTCCTAAAATAATAATTACTTCTGAAAAACTAATTAAAACTACAAATGAAGCTTGTTTTATTTTCCTATATCTTATAAAAATAATCAAAGAAGCTGCAATTAAAGCTGCAACTCCTGCTAAAAGAATGTACTTTAAGAAATCTTCTCCTAATAAAGGAGAAATTGTATCTAATTTAACTATTTCAAGTTTATATGGAAGACTTCCTGTTATAAGAATTGTCTGAAGTTTTTGCATATTTGCTTTTGCATCATTATATGCATCCTGTTCTGTGGCACCTGTTCCAGAACCTGAAATTGATATTTGAGTTGTAACCTGCCCCTTTAAATCTTTGCTAATCAAAAGAGTGTCTGCAAGAGAATCATCAACATACAATCCAAGAGGTTCTGAAAGATACTCTGGATTTGAGGAATTTATTTCTATTTTATTTGTTACATCTGCGTGTCTTTTTGCAGCTTCTTCACTTAAATAAATCGAAAATCTAAAAGTGGAATAATAATTTCCATCAGAAGACTGCTGGGGAGTTTCTATATAAGCACAAGTTGCATCATTTCTACAAACAGAAGAAATATCTCTGTTTCCCCCTATGAAAACAGTTTCATTTCCTATCTTTGCTTCAAATTTTCCTTGATTTTCAATTAATTCTTCTAAATCTTTTGGAGTTGCCCCTGCAATTTCTATACTCATAAAACGATTTCCAGATAAGTCTAATATTGGCTTTACACTTACATCTGAAAGTCCATAAACATTAAATCTGTTTGTGGTTATTGAGACCAAATCATTAATTTCTTCTGAAGAAAGACTTTTGCCTTCTGCCTGAACTAAAGCCCTTGCCCCCCCTGCCAAATCTAATCCTGCTTTAAGACTTGTTTTTGGAATATCTGAGACAGTAATGTTCGGTGCCTGATTTGAAAAAATAATCACTTCTGCATCTTTTGTCTTTATTGTTGTCTTTATATCATTTTCTGCAGGGAAATTCTCCTGAATATATTTTAAAAAATCTTCTGCATTATTTATTAAATTTCCATTTATAGACACAATAATCTGTCCCTGCCTTAATCCCTGCTCAAAAGAAGTTGAATTGTGTTCAACACTTGTAATTAATGCGCCTTTTTGAAAAAGAGTGAATCCATTTGAAGATAGGAATATTGACATTAAAGCGAGAATGATTATTACAATCCACAACCAAATTCTAAAACTTAATTTTT
>CAZIZL010000006.1:0-1232 GCA_964543665.1 Candidatus Woesearchaeota archaeon
TATGCAAATAATTTAGTTAATCCCGGAATAAGCATAAGCAATCCTAAAAGAACAATGTTTATTGTCATTAAAATCTTAATATTGTCTTTTTTCATTTTTAACCTCCTTATATCTCTTTTAATATGAACCCACATTCATATGTTTATAAATGTTTTGAAAAAGAAATGGGCCTGGAGGGAGTCGAACCCCCGTCTTCCGGGAACTCCGATTTTTCAATCGCTGGAGCCGAATATAATAAACCGTTATACGACAGACCCGTCAATTAAATCTGGAATTTTGTTTAATTCTTCCTTCTCTAGTATAAATATTGTGTTTTTACCAATTAAAAATCTATCTTTTTTTGGCTTATTGTGACAAACCAAAAATCCAATATTGCATCACTTGAGGCAAAGAAATCTCTTTATTCTTATAATCTTTAACTTCAATTATGACCTTTTTATCTTTTCTTTCAAAAATAATATCTGCAAATCCTCTCTCGGTTTTAACGAGTCTATTTACTCTTCCATACCCAGATAAAATTTCAGCAATTTCTCCTTCGATTGATCCCCGCTTCTTCAAAAGCATATTTAAGACTTTTAAATACCCTTTCTGGATGTAATTTAGTCTCTTTCCTAAGATGGTACTACTTAAAATTTTCCAATTTATTAAACACCCTCTATTTCATTCTTTTAATCTCTTCAATTTCATCAGAAGAAACAGAACATCCTTTAAATTTCAGTGCATAAAGCAAAGCATCCAATACATTAATTCCGTCGTTTAATTCCATAAGTCCCTTTTTCCACAAAACATAAACAAGTTCAACCGAACGTATTACACTGAATTCTTTAAAATATTCAAAATTAGATTTTAAGGACCTTATATTAGTGTGAAGTTTTCTTGAAAGAAGGTCTTTTAGATTTTCTGGTTTTTCAATGAGCATTCTTGTTGTTCTCTCATCAATAGCAATTAAATTCTTTATTTTCTTTTCATTAAGCATTTTGCTTAAGGCAATGCATGAAGCTTCTCCTAAGTGCATTATCTTAACTTCTCCTCTTGAACTCTGAAAAAGGGAATTTGAAGTATTCATTATTTTTTCTGACTCAGACTGAATTGCAGAATTGTTAAATCCAAGAGATTCTGCAAGCTCAAGAATTCCATCCTCTAATAATTTTCTTGTCCTTAATGCTTCTAATTCAAACTGCTTTATTTTAAGAGGATTATCTATAATCTCTGCTTTTACCTGGGAGGTAATT
>CAZIZL010000006.1:1242-13190 GCA_964543665.1 Candidatus Woesearchaeota archaeon
AAGATTATTGCTTTTTTTATATTTGCCTTATTCATTCAAACATCTCCATTGCAAGTTTAATTCTGTCCTTTGTGTTTCTTGTCATGTTTTCAGGAACATCTGCAATGCCTGTTTTACCGGCATAATCTGCAAGTTCATACAAACTTACCCCAAGAAGATTTGCTGTTTGTTCCATTGAAATTCCGTGCGCATAAATTCTTGAAGCCTTGTTAATCTCAGCATTTCTAATAACTTCCTTTATATATTTTTTTAATTTTCCAGAAAGATTTTCAATAGATCCCCTGATTTTCTTAAAATCCTCCCTGAATTTTCCAAAATCCTTGTTTTCAATGTCCTTTATTGATTTGTCCAGATATAATAAAACATTTTTATAGAAACTTTTCCATCCGGGCAATTGCCTGTAATCCAATCTCTCAACTATCTTACTCATGGAATACACAATAACAGCAACAGCAATATTATCAGGATCCTGTGCAAGAGATGCAGTATTAATTGTCTGATTGCTCAGGCTTCTGATTGTAAAAGAATCATTTTTTTCAAGTGCAACTTTTGTTTCTTTCAGAATTCTCAGAACATTATCAGATTCCTGCATTTTTAATCACCTGTAAATTCAAGGAAAAAAGATTATTTAAAGCTTAATGTATTAGAACAATTATGAAAACAGTATTACTGGACACAAATTTTATTATAACCTGCATAAAGCAGAAAATAGATTTTTTTGAGGAACTCTATCTGGAAGGCTATCAGATTATAATTCCAGATAGTGTTATAAAAGAACTTGACAAACTTAATCAATCTTCTGCACTCGCACTCCTGAAAAAAAGCGATTTCAAAAAAATAAATCTAATTGGAAGAAATGTTGATAATTCAATAATAAAATATGCAAGGGAAAATCCAGATGTAGTAATTGCAACACTTGATAAGGAAATTCAAAAAAAAATCAAGAATAAGAAGATGATTATAAGAAACAGGAAGAAATTGGAGATTCTCTAATCGATTTAATAGAATCTAATAGAAGTAACCTTTTTAAACCAATTTTTATTATAGTTTTTATATAAAATGTTTTATCTAACTGAAGTTGAGGATTATGTAAGAGTTGAACCAAAATTATTCGGTTTAGCTACTGCAGAGGCTGTGGATAAACAGCTTCGTGAATTGTATTCTAATTATTATGACAAGGAAATGGGGAAATCCGTTGTTGTCATAGAGGTTATTCATGTTGGAGAAGGGGTAATAATCCCGGGAGATGGCGCAACTTATTACAATTCAAAATTCAAGCTTCTTGTCTGGAAACCTGAATTGCAGGAACTTGTTTTTGGGGAGATAGCTGAAATAACAAAATTTGGGGCATTTATTGATATGGGAGTAATGAGGGGAATGATTCATATAAGCCAGACAATGGATGATTTTGTAAGCTTTAGCAAGGCAAATGTCTTATCAGGAAAAGCTTCAAAAAGAAACTTAAAACAGGGGGATTTATGCATTGCAAGAATTGTTGCAATTTCCCATAAAGGCGAGGATCCAAAAATAGGCCTGACAATGAGGCAACCTGGATTAGGGAAAATAGAATGGGTAAAAGAAGATGCAGTGAAAAAGCAAAAAGAAGATGAAAAATTTGCCAGAGCAGAAGCAAAAGAAAGTAAATCTGAAAAATCAAAATCCAAGAAAGGAGGAAAGAAATAAAATGCCAAAACAAAAAGCCTGTAAAATATGCAATACTATTATTGATGAAGGGGAAAAGTGTCCCAGATGCGGTTCTAAAGAAATTACAGATAGTTTTAAGGGAAGGGCAGTAATATTAAATCCTGAAAAATCAGAAATTGCACAAAAATTAAATATAAAAGAAAAAGGCAATTTTGCAATTAAAACAAGATAAAATGACATTTAATATTCTTAAAGAAAAAGACAATCACTTGTTCAGCAGAAAAGAGATTCAAATTGAGATTCATGCAGAAATCACTCCAAACAAAAGCGATATTCTGAATATGCTTTCAAAGAAATTCTCTGTTCCTGAAGAGAATATAAAAGTGAAAAAGATTAATGGAAGATTTGGTTCAAAGGAGTTTATAATTGACATAAATATTTACAAATCAAAGGAAGATAAGGATAATACTGAAATAAAAACCCAAAAACAGGCAGAGGCTGAGAAAAAAACATCTGAAGAAGCAAGAAATGCCAAAGCAGAGGAAAAAAAGAAAGCTAAAGAAGAAAAAAATGCTGAGGAGAAAACAGAATGAATAATTTAGAATCAATTTTAATTGAGGCAATTTAACATGGCAAGGAAAATAGTAAAAAAAGGAAAAAAACCCCATAAAAACAAGCCTACTAGCAGGAAATATAAAAAATACAAGATTGAAGGAAGCAAGATTACAAGGGAAAGATTTTGCCCAAGATGTGGTCCGGGAGTATTTTTAATGAAAACAAAAGGAAGACTTTACTGCGGTAAATGTCATTATACTGAGTTCTTAAGTGAGGAAAAGAAATAATTGACTCCTTGTTTTATTTTTTTATTGATTTGATATTTTAATCTTTTTGCATAATGTTTGTAAGGATATTCATTCAGTAGTTCTTTGAACTCATCGTATTCTCCTTGTTCAATTGCATAAGCAATTGTTACTCTATGTGAACACCAGGAAGGTTTGTTGAATTCTTTAATTATCTCCTCTTTTAATCCATTGTTTTCTTTTACTTTCTTATCCAATCTTTTTCTTATATTAAGCATACGGGGAATATGCCAGGCACTAAATACAAAAAAAGGTATAGAAAGCCAGAGAGATTTATCAAAAAGCTCATATCCTGCAAAAAGTGAAGCACCTCCTGCAGGATCAATTGCAACATAACTTATTGTCCTTCTTCCTATATTTATAGGGGCATTGAGTCTCTTTTCCATACCCATGTTTTAATAGACTATATTAGAGTTTATAAGGAAATTGTTTTTTTGAATATATTCTTTATAATCTCCAACTCCATCCAGAAAAATAATTTCTTAACCAGCCATTCTTTTTGTAAGCTGTTCCTTTTGCAAATTCTTTGTTTTCATCTTTTTCATATTTTATATCAAATATGTAATCTACTTTACCATAAACTGATTTTACTTTTTCAACTAAATTATCTAATTGATTTTTACTATTTATTGAATCTTTAATATAACCTTCAACAAGTCCGAGCATTTTTAATTTCCCAAATAAATCTTTTCCACTGCATCTTGGAAGGTTTGCTCTGTTAATAATGGAATTTTATTATTTTTTGACATTTTCTTTTAACTCTAATTCATATCCTGATTTAGTTTCTAAAAGATTTTTTGTAAATTCAAGCTGATTTAAACTATCATTCACTATTGTCACAGATTCTTTAAAATCTTCTATAAATATGCTATCCAGATGCCTGGAGATAACAGTGCAGGAATTTATATGGAAAACAGCATGATTTGTTTTGCCCTCTTTGCATTCATCAATTACTTGATAATTTTCTTTAAGATAATCCTGAAATGATTTCTTTGAATTAGGGTTTTTTGGAGTGTAATGTCCTGTTATGTTTTCTATTACCATTTATTTTTGATTAGGCTGGTGTTTATAAGAATTATTGTGATGAAATTGATTTTAAATGATTATAAAAGGGAGGGACAAACTCTAATAAAAGTTAGTTAAATACTCCCAAAAAATCTCTTTTTTTAATAAATTTTTGAATATGAAATGAAGAGGAATATGAAACTCTGGGAGTGATTAAGGAAAGCCCCTATTTTAACCATCTTTGTCTTCTCGTAAAGCCCCGATTGGGCCCATATCTTTATAAAACACAATCAGAAATAAATTCTTTTGAAATATAAAAAGTCCGTGAAGCAACTTTTTTTAGATGATGTGAAATAGATTTTCTATTGCCAATTGCCACATAAATTACTTTTTTGCCAAAATTTATTGCAGAACTTACTGCTCCTGAAAAATCTCCATCATTTGAAATAAGATAAGCCTCATCATAAATTCCTTTTTGTGCATCTAATGCTAAATCTAAAGTTAAATTAACATCACTTGCTTTTTCTATATAATATGTTTCTCCATCTTTTTTTCTTTTTTCTAGTCTACCAAAAATAATGTTTAATTTTTCTATCTTTTTTATTTTTTCAAAGAAACTTTGCTGTTCAGAATACATTTTAGGATTGCTAAATTGTTCAATTGGAGCAATATAATAATTAATCTTAACCAATTCATTATCGCCAACAATTTTCTTACATAATTTTTCAATATCAACTTTACAATTAAATGTTTTTTTTATAGAAAAATAAAGATTACTTCCATCAATATAAATTACAATTTTTATTTTTTTAGAATTATTTTTCATATGAAAATGATAACATAGAATCCTTTTACAGATTCTATGGAGTTAATTAATAATATTAGATATGAGTATCTTATAAGCTTTTTGGTAGTTTACGCTGAATATGAAACCCTGGAAGGTTTAGGTTAAAACCCTAATTTATTCCTTCTCCATCTTTGGAATAAGAGCCACTCCAGTAGCACATATAAAATAAGGATTTTTATATCTCTGTTTATAATTTACAACTATTTCTGCTTCGCTTGGCACATTATTTGCAAATGTAGCCATTACATAATTTGGTCTTCCAACATCTATCTTAATTTTCTTTAACATATAATCTGAAGAATCTTCTCCAGTTAAATTAAAATAATCTTTATCTGATATTTTCAATATTTTTTCTGTATCTATTGCCATTTTCTTAATTTTCTCAGAACAAGCTTCTGAAGTGCTAACACCTCTAAAAAAATTAGAGTTCAGGAGTTTATAAGAATTATTGTGATTTTATTGAATATGTTGCGTGGGAGTTAAATTCTAAAAGAAATAACTTTACTCCACGACTTTTTGATTATACAACCTCTTTTCTTAACTTTTACTTAATTATAGTGTAATTTTGTTATAGTGCCTGAATTTAGACAGGAGTATTCAATAGAATTACGTTCTATAATCTTTTACCTAATAATTTAATATTATTGAGTAGAAACCCTGGGAGATTATATTTTTTCGACCCTACATTTCTTTTATCTCTTACAAGTATATGAAATAACTTTATATGTTGTGACGGGTATTTCTGTAAAAAAGCCAAAAGATTCTGGAATACTCAGAACATTGACTTTCTCTTTTTCTAATATTAAATTAACAGAATAAGCAATTACTTGAGTTTTTCCAACTACTCCTTCCTTCGATACGGGAGTTGTCGTCTTTGAATAATCCAAATCATTACAATACACCAAATTAACATTTTCTCCTTCTAAATGACCCCAGTAACATTTGCCACTTATATCAATAGTCTGACCATCATTCCAATTAGTTTTAGAATTATTATATGGGTATGCGTCTCCAGTTAGATGACTTGCTTCAACATAAGTCAACCTCCCATTAAAGACTTCAGTATAAAAAATGTTTAAATTTTCACTTAACTCAACTTCCTCTGGGATAATCTCATTACAAACATTATCATTAACATTTACTTTTATTTTGCCAGAATTATATGCCCAAACAAATCCTATAATAATTACTGCTAAAACAATAACCCAAATAAGCTTATTTCTTCTTTTGTAATACATATTCTTTATAAAAAATCAAAACTCTTAAATCTTTTTATTTAATTTTCTTTCCCTTAAAATAACCCATGAGATAGGAATTATTAAGATAGCATAAATAATAATTAAGAAGAGAGGAACTAAAAAAGCCAATTCTCCTTTATCTTTCCATTGGTCATAAACAATCCAAAATCCTCCAGAGAGCAAACCTGCTAAAGTTCCAATAACAATATTTCTTATGTGTTCTTGATAAGTATAAGTCATAAATTATCAAAGAACAACTAACCTTTAAACTTTTCTTAATAGAATATTACCCTCTTCTTTTCAGTTCTTTTAAACCCCAATAGAGTTCTCAGGCACTAAATAATTAGTATATTCTCGATAAAAATCGTGAGAAAGTGGGGTCATAATTAGAAACCCGGGGAGATTCTTCAAGTCAACAAAAAGCAGACCTGAAGCTTCTCCTGGGTAAAAAGAGGTGATAGTAAATCCAATAATAAGAACTATTTAAATCTTTCGTTCCTGTTACTCTTTAAAAATGACATGGCATAATTAACCTAAAGTAGTAATTAAAAAAGTCATAGTCCTTTAATAGTTAACATTTTCAATGGACATTTAATAACTACACAATATGAGTGCTAATAACTACACTATATTTATAAAATCAATTTAACTATATTTTGCATGAAAAACCCAGGTGATTCTGAGCCAAATACTCAAAAACCATCTGTAAAGCAGGAAGAAATCCACGATTTATTGTTCAGCAGGCAGATTGACTGGCAGGAGATTATTTATGATCTGATTAACACAGAGCAATTAGATCCCTGGGACATAAATATAGTCCTTTTAACAGAAAGATATTTCAAAAAAATACAGGAACTTGAAGAAGCAGATTTCTTTGTTTCAAGCAAAGTTCTCTTAGCAGCTTCATTTTTGCTAAGAATAAAATCAGAGATTTTATTAAATAAATATGTAAAAAGCATAGATGACATTCTTTTTGGAAGAAAAGAAGAAATTAAAAAAACAACCTTTGAAAGAATAGAATTAGGAGAAGACATACCAGAATTAATTCCAAGAAGCCCTCTTCCAAGATTTAAGAAAGTCACATTAAAAGAGCTCATGGAATCCTTAAACAAAGCAATCTCCACAGAAAACAGAAGAATAAAAAAAGAAATCATAAACAAAAATGCCCTGAGAGAATCCTCAATATCCCTTCCAAAAAGAAACTTCAGCATAAAAGACAAAATAAAAGAAATTCTGAATAAACTAACAGGACACTTCAAATCAGGCGATAAATACAAAAAAATCTCTTATTCTGAATTTACAGGAAATAATCCAGAAGAAAAGATAATTGCTTTTTCTCCTCTCCTGCATCTTGAAAATCAGCATAAAGTCTGGCTTGAGCAGGAAAATCACTTTGAAGAGATATATATCTGGGAAAAAGAAAATTACTGGAAAACCAATGGAAATCCTTTCAAAGATTTAATAACTGATTTAAAAGAGGGAAATTATAAAGAAGAATATATATCTGATGAAGACTTTGAGAGATTTGCTGAACAGGATGAAGATGAAAAAAATCCAAAATAACTAATTATCCAAAATGATATCCCCTTTTATCTAATTCCCTGAGTTGCTCCTCTTCTTCTTTAGCACTATAAATAACTTCATAGGCATCTTTTTCTTTTAATTCATTAATGAAATCATAGATATTAATGCATCCTCTCTTTTCAAAAGCATGAATAGTTGTTTTTTCTTCTTTTTCAAATCTAAACAATCTGAGTTGTCTGTCGTCTTTGAAGATTTCTCCAGCACAAAGAACTGCATATCTTGAAATAGGAAGCATTATTCCATATCCATTATCAACTTCTTCTCCTGCTCTCGGGGTTTCAAGTATGTAAAGAGGTTTACATTCTATTGAATTAAAGAAATTCTTTATTTTATCTGTTAATTCTTCTGACATATTTATTGGATTAAGACCTACTTTTTAAAAATTTATATACTCAATTTTTATAATAAAATAATGAAACTTGCAATGCTTTTATCAGGTGGAAAAGATTCTGTTTATGCAGGATATCTTGCAAAAACCAAGTTTAAGCATGAATTAGCCTGTGCAATAAGTATTTTTTCTAAAAATAAAGAATCATACATGTTTCATACTCCAAGCATTGAAAAAACCCAAAAACAAGCACAAGTAATGAATATTCCTTTAATAATTCAGGAAACACAGGGAAAAAAAGAAGAGGAATTAAAAGACCTGGAAAAAGCAATAAAACTTGCTATTAAAAGATATAAAATTCAGGGAATTACTACAGGTGCAATACAATCTGTTTATCAATCCTCAAGAATCCAGAAAATCTGCAATAAATTCAAAATTGAATGCTTTAATCCCCTCTGGCAAACAAACGAGCTAAATTATCTAAATGATTTAATAAAAAATAAATTCAAAGTAATTGTAACAGGTGTTTTTGCATTTCCCTTAAACCAATCCTGGCTTGGAAAAGAAATAACCCCCCAATTCATAGCAGGTATAAAGAAACTCAATGAAAAATATAAGATAAATCCTGCTGGTGAAGGAGGAGAATTTGAAACATTTGTATTAAATTGCCCTTTGTTTAAGAAAGAATTGAAAATCAGAGATTATAAGGACTTTAAAGAAGGAGAGAATAGCTGGAGAAGGGAAATAGAAATTGAGTAAAAATGAATTTAGAAGAATTAAAAGAAAAACTGAAAACTTACAAGAAAAAAGATATAATAGTTACTGAGCATGCTAAATTGCAGGCTTTTTTTAGAGAAGTAAATATAGAAAAAGTTAAAGAAAATATAATCAATCCAATAAAACTGGTTCACTTTGAAGAACAGAGAGCAGAAAATAAAGAAGAAATTAAATATGATTGTTATTTTGCTTATTCAAAACATCTTTATCATAGATATGCACTGGTTTTAAACAAAAAGGTTATTATAGTAACAATTATTAAAATAAACAGGGATTGGCAAAAGGCAATAGGTTAAAAATGGAAAAATTTAATTTTGATTATGATGCAGGGAATGATGATTTATTTGTTTATTTAGAAGGAAAAAAATCCTCAGGCGCAGTTGAATTAGGTAATTTTGTACTGGACTTTGACAAGGAAGGAGATTTAGTTGCCATGCAAATCATGAATGCCTCGGAAGTCTTTGCAAAGATTCTTTCTAAAATAATAGAAATTGATAAACTGAAACAAATACAAGTAGAGATAATTAATTTCAGAAATATGGATGCTATAAAATTTAAGATTATAACTGAGAAGCAGCAGGAAACTGCAAATATATTAATCCCCCATATTAAAGAAAAAAGTCCTGTTTTAAAGTATTAAGATTTTAAAAGAATAATAAATTGCAAAGTTTTTTAAGTTAATTATATTCAAAACACAATGGGAATATTAGATTTTCTTAAAAAAATATTCAATGAGCCTGAGAAAACAGAATCAACTATAGGAAAAATTGCTTTTTCTGAAATTGAAGATTTTATAAAAAAGAAGATAAATGAAACAAATGCAAAAGAAAATGAAACAATTTCTTTGATTAAACATAAAATAACCCTTTTTACAAGCGAGCTTAAAGAAAAAATAAAAATTGTGGAAGGGGTTGATATTGAAGCAAAAGAAAAAAACGACAGAGTAAAATCTGCAACAAATGAAGGAAGAAGAAAATACATGGAATCTCTTGAAAGATTCATTGAAACTCTTGAAGCCATTAACCAAACCTCCCTTGAAAAAGTTACAGCAGAAATAAATTCAGATTTTTTGCGTTTTAATGAAAATTCAAAAATGAGTTATGAAAGAGCAACAATTTTAATTGGAAAAGAAATGGGGAATATAAGAGAAATTCTAAAGAACTTATCCAAAGAACTTATAACTATTTTCAATGAAAATAAAGAAATTATGTTAATTTCTAAAAGATTCTCTTTAATCAAATCAAAATACAATGAAATTCTGGAAATAAAAGAAAAATTAATAAAAATTAATGAAGAAATTATTAATATAACTAATAAAATTCTTAAAAAAGAAAAAGAAAGCAAAGAAATCCTGAAAAACATAGATAAAATAAGAAACAGTTCAGAGTATCTTGAAAATATTGAAAAAGAGAAAGATATGCAGATTAAAGAAAAAGAAGTTGAAAAAGAGATATCTGAATTAAGGCAACTTCTTGATTTTAAAGCTCTTTCTAATTTTTTTCATATACTTGAGGATAAAATGACAATTGTTAAGCTTTACAGAGATGATTTTACAGGTGAATTTAAAAAAGACAGGGGAAACAGGCTTTTGAATTTGCTTAATGAATCCAAATTAAATAGTGAAAAACTATATGACAAAATAAAGCAAATACAGGATAAAGAAGAAGAAATAGAAAACAGCAAAAAAGAAATAAAAAAAGACCAAACACAGGCATTATCATCTGAGCTAGAAAAAATAAATACAGATATTAAGGATTTGGAGGAGGAAAAAAGATTAGAGGAAAAGAAAAAAGAGAAATTAAAAATCACAAAAGAAGAGGCTCTTAAATTAATAAGAGAGGAATTGAATACTATGAATATGGAGTTAGAAGATGAAGATTAGATTGAGTAAAATATATTAAACAAATTATCACAATAATTCTTATAAAACATCCCTATGATTCTTGTAGCTGATAGAGGAATTTTAATAGTGGAAAAAGTAGAAAGGGAAAATGATCCTAATTCAGGATATTATACTCTTCCTGGAGGTAAACTAGAATCCTTTGAAAAAGGATTAAATAATTTAGATGGGAGAGTAAATTCTGCAATAAGAGAAACTAAAGATGAAACAGGAATAACTTTGATTGATCCTGTTTTAAGAGGAACAATTCTTTTTGACAACAAAGATAGAACCTTTGATAATTGGCCTAATCCTGATAATTACCTTGTTTATATATATTCAGCAACAAAGTACATTGGAGAATTAAAAGAAAGTGATGAGGGTATTCCTCATTTTATTTCTGACAATAGCATTCCTTTTCTTCCAAGAAATCTAGGAGATAAATTAATGTATGAATGGCTTAAAGAAGGTAAGAGATTCTTCGGAGTTATAAAGCACAAAGGAAATGAGATAGATGAAAAAGGTAGCTGGGTTAATTGGATATAAGGAAAATACACATTTAAATAATAATTCTGATTAAGAACATCATGAAAAAGGAGAGGAGTATTGGAAAGGGAAAAGGGTTAAATAAAACTGAAAAGGAATTTATCGCATTTGGAAACAAGAGAAATGTATTCTGGACAATCACTATTCTGGTATTAATAGTAACTCTTCTTGGCATTACTGCTCCTGCATTATTTTATACTAAAGATGTATCCTCTCTGCTTTGCATCTTCTGGATTCTAGAATTGATTTATATCTGGCTTTATCTAATTGGGAGAAAAAAGTGAAAAGAGTAAAATAACTTCTCTCAAGGAGTACGACATACTTTTATATAGTTAAAATATAGTTTCCTCATTAATAAGATAAAAAGAAATTTTTAGATTATTATTTAAATATATGGAGGAATACACAAATGGGATTTAATGATAGTTCAAGACAGAGCAGTTTTAGAAACAATTTTAGCAATGAACCAAGAGTAATGCACAAAGCAGTTTGTTCTGAATGTAAGAAAGAATGCGAAGTGCCTTTCAAGCCTACAGAAGGAAAGCCAGTTTTTTGCAAAGATTGTTATGCTAAGAAAAAGCCAAGAAGATTTTAATTAATCTAAATTGACATTAATTTAATTTTTATTATTTTTATTTGTCCTAGTTAACATTGTAAAATCATGGGGTTATTATAGTATTCCATCTTTATTACTTCACTTGCACACGTGTGGTTTTACTATGATAATTAATTCTTAAGATTTCATAATAATATTTATATACCAATATTTCTTAATCTATTTATGGCAGCAACACCACCTGGAGCTCAGAAAATGAGGATTGATTATAATATTGACAGAAAGATTTATGACGAATTTGTAAAGAACTGCAGTAGGAAAGGTTTTGCTCCGCAGGTTATTGTTGAAAGATTAATGAAGAAGTTTAACGAGACAGGGGAAATATAGAAATCTTTATTTCTTATTAAAATTACCAAATCAGAGTAGTTCTATTTTCTTATAAATTATCAACAGCTGTTTCTTATTCTTCTTGGAAAGCCTGTCAAATATCTTGTCAGCTTCTGGCTTTATGTCTAAGTCGTACATTTACTTCAGTCCATACCTTGCTGCAAAGTCATTGACCCTGATGCTTTTCTGCTTTTGTATCTGTTTTATCTTTGCGATGAATTCAGGCTTTAACTCAGGCTCATCTCGTTCTTCAATATACTTTTCAACTACGAAGTTAATGGCTTCGCTTTTGTCTTT
>CAZIZL010000006.1:13200-16865 GCA_964543665.1 Candidatus Woesearchaeota archaeon
AAAGCAAATAGCCAAAATGAAGAAGATGGACTTTATGATAAAATATAAAGGCAAGAAAGGGTATTATGTTTTGTCATATTATGGTGTTTTCAAACACATTCTTTATTTGCATAAGGAATTAGATGAATTGAAGAAGAAAGTTAAGAGACTTAAGAAGTCTTAAGATTTCAGGATGAAATAATCTTTCTTCTGGTGTTAGTATTTTATACATTTCATTTTCTCCTCAGCACAATCTCTCCTTTCTTTGCCTTTGCCTCATTTACTCTGCATGACTAATTTAATGTTACATGATATTGAAGAACCAAATATTAAACATGATAATTCTTTATCAAAGCCTCTGGTCCTTGTTTAAGAAACCTTTCCCTTGGTCTTGAAGAAGAGGGGAGTTTTTATGGATTATTGTTAATTATTGGGATTTAATTAATATATGAATCTTCTGAAGGTTGTGATAATAACTTAGCTTTGATAATTCATCTTCTTTAAAAGAAAAGTTTATAAACTATAGTTTATACATATAAACTATAATGGATACATATAAACTTAAGTTTATAACAAGCCTATTTAAGACAAATCTTGAGCAGGAAATATTTTCTCTTCTTTGTTTAAGAGCAGGAGAGAAGCTAAGCCAGAGAGAAATATCAAAAATTCTTAATGTTTCACCTACTGCTATTGCTAAAAGTCTAAAGAAATTGCTGAAGATTGAGATAGCAAGTATTGAAAAAACAAAAACAATTAACTTTATTTTTTTAAATAGGAATAAGCAAGGAGTAATTGAATTAAAAAGAGCTGAAAACTTAAAGAATATCTATTTATCTGGATTATACAATTATCTAGAAGAAGAGCTTGCAGGGAGTACAGTTATATTATTTGGTAGTTATTCTAAAGGAGAAGATACTAATACATCTGATATTGATATTGCCGTAATTGAAAGAAAAGATAAATCTCTTGAACTAGGTAATTATGAAAAAAAGTTAAATAGAAAAATAAATATTAACTTCTATGATTCTTGGAAATCAATCCATAGTTCTTTAAAGAATAATATTTTAAATGGAATTGTTTTGCAGGGGAGTGTTGAATTATGACTGCTGTGAAAAAGTTTGAGGAATTTATCAAAGAAGGAATTGTAAAGAAGATTAGTGTAGATAAAAACAGAGCAAACAATCTTTATCTTGAATCTGAGAGAAAGTTCAGATTACTGCAAAAAAAGATTGAAAAACTAGGTGTAGATGATGAAAGTGCAAATGATTATATTGAAGACTGTTATAATATCTTAATATTTATTATAAGGGCAAAAATGCTGGAGAAAGGATATTCAAGTTCTGGTCAAGGAGCACATGAAGGAGAGGTTTCATATTCAGGGGAATTAGAGTTTAGTGATGCAGAAGTTCAATTATTAGATAGGTTAAGATATTTTCGAAATGGAATTCTTTATTATGGAAAAAGATTTGATAAGGAATATGCTAATAAGATAATTGAATTTACTAAAAAGAAGTTTAAAGTGCTGATTAAGAATTAAAGAATAACTTATAGGGTTTTACTCCAGATAATATTAATTTTATGGATATAGAAAATCATTTATCTTACGCTCTTCCTGAAACCATCTTCTTTACTTTTGCTAAATCCTGCTTTAGATAATTATAGAGGCTCTCTGCTTCTTCTATTTTTAGCCTGTTTTCTTCTTTTTGATTGTTCTTAACTATTAAATATCCTTCATAGGCATTTGTTCCATTTGAAACTTTTTTTATTAATTTCAAAAATTCCTTTTTTGAATAAATCTTGTTTTCTATTAATCTTTTGATTATCTCAAGAGTTCTTATTCTTAGGATAAGACTATATGCAATTTTATCCTCAAGCAATTTTTCATTCCTTTTTTTGGAATTATCCAGGTATTCCCTAATCAGATCTAATTTTTCCTCAGTGCTATCTAAGTACCATTTTACATTTTTCTTTGTAACTTTTATCTCTAAATCTTTTATGTAATTAGAATTCATAAGTGGTTTTGCTTCTTTAAGCATTTGTCCAATAGGAAATAAATCTTGTTTTAGTTTTTGACTAATTAA
This sequence comes from Candidatus Woesearchaeota archaeon, assembly GCA_964543665.1. Taxonomy (GTDB): domain Archaea; phylum Nanobdellota; class Nanobdellia; order Pacearchaeales; family GW2011-AR1; genus MWBV01. Next base: position 15,261 of record CAZIZL010000006.1, read on the forward strand.
TTGATGAGAAACAATTAATATATTATAAACTCCTTCTTGAATCATCTCTTTATCAATGTTATCTGTAATAATTAATATATCTACATCACCATCCTCATCTTCTTCTCCTCTTGCGTAACTTCCAGCTAGATAAATTCCAATTACATCTTTCAAAGAAATATGCTTTTTTAATATTTCAATAACTTCACTTAAGATTATATCTGGAGTCTTTTTAATAAGTTCCACTCTTACTTCCTTATTCAGCCAGGCTCTTGGAAGTATAACTGCTGAGGAATTTCCTGCTTTAATTGCTTTTTTTATCTGTATTTCCATTGTAAATTGTGAATTTTATTTTAATGTTCATCCAAATATTCTTCATCTTCTTTCTTCTGTTTTAAAAATTTCTCATCTATTTCCTTCTTCCAATAGTCTTTTGTGGTGTCCTTTCTCACCTCTCCACTCTCAATTTTCTCTTCATGCCCTGTTATCTGTTCATCAATAGACTCTATTCTCTTCTTTCTTACTTTTTTCATGTGCTTTCTGTCTTTTCCCATTTTAGGTATTATTAAGTGTTCTTACATGTACTTACATATTTATATAGTTTTTGGTTTCCCTTACTTTCTGTTCTTAGAAGTATTGCAAAAAGCTCTGCATCACTCAAAGCCTCTGGTCCTTGTTTAAGAAACCTTTCCCTTGGTCTTGAAGAATCTGGGAGGTCTTTAATCTTCATACGTATATATGCTGAGAATACTTTTTATTGATTTGTATAATAAAAATAATTAATTTATATCTAAAACTCAAAACCATTTTAAAAAATCATAGTTTCTTCAGAAGGAACTCTAATTAATATAAATTTATTGCTTCCAATAGTTTTTTTGGCAATTTCACTTACTTTCTTAATATCTTTCCCAAAAGCAATAATGCTATTATTAGCTATAGCAATCCATCTTCCTTTATATTCAGAAGTGTCTGTTTCAAGAAAAAAGTCATAATCTGCTTCAAGAAATGTCATAATAAAAGGTATTTATTAATATTTATAAATTTATCTTCCCCCACACCACTCACTCAAACTTCCAATCATCATCGGCCCAGGCGCAGAACTTGCATTCTGAGTGCTTGTTGGGCCTTTTGCCTTTAATCAGCTTGACAGCATCTCTGAATGTCTTTAATGCTCTTTTGCTGTCAACAAAAACTTTCTTGATCTGAATGTCAAATCTAACTTCTCCGTGCTCTTTTATTTCAACTGGGATAAAGAAAATAAGATACGCATATCCGGGATGTTTTAATCCATTTTTTTCAAATAGCAGAGCATAACAATCTAATTGATTCTGATAAAATTCAATTTTTTCATCTTTTATCTCGCTTCCTCCATAAGTTTTGAAGTCAACAATAATAAAATTCTCACCATCAAACAGGCATTCATCTATTGCCCCGGATAAAATGTTTCCATCTTCATCTGTCCAGGAAACACCTTTTCGTACATTTCTCCAGATATCCATCTTGCTCAAGTCATCATATAATTTTCCTTCAATTTTGCCTCTTAACTCGGGGGGAAGTTTTCCTTCTTTCCTGTATTTATCAAAATATATTTTGAGTTTCCTGTCCATTCCTCCAGGAAGAGATGGA
>CAZIZL010000007.1:0-831 GCA_964543665.1 Candidatus Woesearchaeota archaeon
TGGACTCCTTATTTTGGGATATTTGGAAGCATGTCTGGATTTGATTCATTAGAAGAAGCTTTTGGAAGTCAGCTTGAAAAGATTTATGCAATTGAAACAGGAATTTCTTCTGACCCTAAAATGAATTTAAAAATCAAGGAAATTTCAGAGAGAAATATTTCTATTGTAAGTTTTTCTGATTCACATAGTTTCTGGCCCTGGAGATTGGGCAGAGAAGCAACTATCTTTAAGAAAACAGATTCTTATAAAGAATTAATAAGACAAATAAGGGAAAATGATTTTGTAGAGACAATTGAAACAGACCCTGCTTATGGAAAATATCATTGGGATGGGCATATTAATTGCAATTTCTCCTGCTCTTATGAAGAAACAAAAAGATTAAATGGGATTTGCCCTAAATGTGGAAATAAACTTATAATTGGAGTTGAGAACAGGGTTGAGGAATTAGCAGAAAAAGAATTTCAAAGCAAAAGAAAGGTATTTTTTCATAGTGTCCTGCCTTTACATGAAATTATTGCATTATATTATAAAGTTGGTGAAAATTCAAAAAAAGTCTGGGGTGTTTATAATAGATTAATTGATAAACTAAAAAATGAAATGGATATTCTGTTAAATATTTCAAAAACACAGATAGTTAATTCAGGGGTTGATTTGAAACTTGCTGAATTAATTATTAAAAACAGAAACGGGCAAATAAAAGTCCAGCCTGGTTATGATGGGGAATATGGAAAAGCTATTTTAGATGAAGAAATCTCAAAGAATTCTGATAATAAACAGAAAAAATTGTTTTAGGGTTATATAACTAAGAATTTATTTTATTTGCATTTCTTG
>CAZIZL010000007.1:841-16775 GCA_964543665.1 Candidatus Woesearchaeota archaeon
GCTGTTTTAGATGAAATAATTTCAGATAAGTCAGATGAAAAGCAAAAGAAATTGTTTTAATTTTCTACTTCAATCTTCTTGAATCCTTTTATTAACAAAAATTCTTCTAAATCACAATTTTTACTAATATCCTCTAATTTACCTGATTTTTTTATATTATATTTTGTTGTATATTCTATGCTATTTTCTTCATTTATTCTTGGACCTAAATTTCCACCAACATCATAATGATAAAATTGCTTTCCATCAAATCCCATCCCATTAATTCCATAGACATTGAATTTTGTTTGAACTTCATATCTTATTAAATCATCTTCTTTTGATGTTATTTGACTAAAATTTCCAGTTCCTTTACATATTCCACTATTTCTTGATATAAAATTTCTTTTATATTGAACTTCTTTTATAACCATATTATTATTCATAGAATTTAGTTTAAATTATTAATTGTTATTAGAAATATATTTTAATTTATCTTATTCCTTCTTGTCTGTTCTTTCAAACCCTTTTATTAACAAAAATTCTTCTAATTCGCAATTTTTGCTTATATCTTTTAATGTTCCTGCTTTTGTTATAAAAAAAGTCGTGGTGTATTTTACATTTTCAAGAGTATTTACTGGAACTTTTGGTTTTCCAGTAATACAATAATTATACATTTGTTTTCCATCAAATCCTTCTCCGCAAGAATAATCAAATTTTTCTCTAATCTCTTTTCTTATTGAATCATCTTCTTCTGATGTTTCCTGGGTGATTTTAAGGCATTCAGGACTGTCTCTTTGTGTTAATGATGTGAAATCCCTGGAATAATTCACTTTTCTTATTGCCATATTATTTTTTATTAAATTTAGTTTAAATTATTAATTGTTCTGAGAAGTATATTTCTGTTAGTTATTTTCTTCTTACAATATTTGGATTGCTAGGAGGAGCATCTCTTATTTTAATGAATTTATAATGAGCGTCTTTTGTTTTTTTATTATTGACTTCCTCTTTTAATGTATAAATCTTTTTCCCCTCTGAATTTTCAAAGAATTTTAATTTCATTCTAAGCCAAAGACATATTCCTTTAATCTTGTTGGCAATTTTTCCTTTAGTTCTTTTTCAGCATCTTTTGGCTTAATCCATTTTAATTCCTCTACTCTTTTTCCTTTTTTTTCTTTTCCTTCTGTTGCTTCACAAAGAAAATATAATTCAAGAATTTCTTTTTTACCTTTTACCTTATTTTTGGCATATATTGACCCCAGATTATGAATTTTATATCCTGTTTTTTCTTTTGCAACTTTTTTAAGGGATTTATCAAGCTCTTCTTTGAAATTTAATTCTCCATCCAAGAAAGTATATTTTTTATCACCAAAATTTTTTCCAACAAGTATTTTTCTGGATTTTGGCTCAAATACAATTCCAACAATTTTTACCCTGAATTTGTCTGTCATTTTTCCTTTATTTCAAAAGAAACTCCAAGTTCTTTTGCTTTTTTTTCTGCTTTTTCAATGAAATTTTTTAATTCTGAATCCTGCTTTTTTATGTCCTCTCCTTCTATTTTAAGAGAGTATTTTCCTGCTGCAATATACTTTATTTCTATGTTTTCAGGTTTTTTAAGAATTTCCTTTATTAATTTCACTCCTTTTGGATCTGAAGTTCTTAAAAGAAGAATTTTCTTAAGGATTATCCTTTTTTTCTTTTGTTCAGAAATTATGCCCAGAACTTTCTTTGAGTTTTCTTTTCCTATTAAATTTTCAAGTTCTTTGGAATCCTTTTTTGAATCCTGGAGAAAATGATATAATCTTTCTTTTTTTGTTATTTTTTCAATTAAATCATCTGCTTTTTCATTTAAAATGCTCTTTAAAACATTGATATAACTCTTTTCCTGATTATATTCTTCAAGCAATTCTTTTTTTTCTTTTTGCGTGACTCTCCTTAGAGAGAGGGCAATGGTATCATTAGAGACTCTTAAAACCTTGCAAACTATTCTTTTTTTTGGAACTACATATTCCCTTAAATTTCTTATTCTTCCTGGTGCGATTTCACTTAGAATTATGCTCCCTTCTTTTTCTTCCCCTTCTATTTTTACAAATACAACTGTTCCCACTATCCTGTCGACAGTGCACAATACAATATCTCCTTCTTCCATAATGGATTATGAAGAAATATAGGGGTTTTAAAGGTTATCTTTATTGTTTTTAAATTTTTATTAATTCAACCTCAAGATTCTTTTTAAGCAAATTTATGAATTCTTCTTCTTTATTCTGGTTAATTATGCATCCTGCAGCATGTTCATGCCCTCCTATTTCCCCGCCTATTGTTTCTATGACTGAATTGAGTATTTTTCTTATGTTTCTTCCGTTTTTCCCGGCAATTCTCGCAGATACTTTTATTTTATCATCAGAATATGCCATTGCAGCGATAATAGTTCCTTCTTCATACATAGAAGAATTTGAGATTATGCTTGCAATTGTTCCCACCATTGTATCTTTTATCTGGTCTTTTGTATTAATTATTACAAATCCATTTCCTTTTATTTTCTCAATTTCAGAAACATAATTCAATCCTGTAATCAGACTTTGTTTGTATTTTATGTGGGTTAATTCAGCACTTCTTTTTGCAGAAGGAATTTCAAGACAATACTGAACAGCCAGTTCTGGCTTTCCTGAACGAGAGCAGGCATTGATAATTGCACTCAAATCCCTTGCATCTTCCAGTTTATTAAACATTTTTATTAAAAAAATATCCCCTATTAAATCCTTATTTTTTATCTTGGGATTTCTAAGAAGAATAGCTGTTGTTAATTTTTCCATTTCCTCTTTATCTAATTCAATCAGGCTTTTGTATTTCCCTTTTTCAGGAGTCAATCCAGCTTCTCTTAATAATTCAAGAACTCCCTTGAAGTTTCCTGTTACCTCTGGTATATAAGGATTAGAAGAATATTCCAGAACCCTATTTACTGGCCTGGTTGAAGGATAAATAAGCAAGCCTCTTTTTTTCTGGATACTGCTTTCTTCAAGAATGCCATGATTCAAAAAACCTATTTCTTTTTCAAGAGAATCCCCTATCATCCCCAATACTGCGAGTTTTGCAAGTTCTTTAGTGTCTTTTTCTATTTCTTTACAGAATAAGTAAGTTAATCCTGAACCGCTTATTTTTTGTTTATTACTTAATTGGGGGTTAATCATCTTTACGTTTTTAGGCATGATTGCGGAATTTATTTCATGATGATCTATTATAAAAACATCCTCCAAATCTGAGTTTTTAATATGAGAAAGACTCCCTGAAGCAAGATCAAGAAAGAGAATTAGTTTGTCTTTTGGAAGTTTCTTTATAAATTGTTCATTTAAACTTTTTACAATAGTCAGAGAAAATTTTTTATCCATTTTTTTCAGGGTTTTAATCATTATGCTGGCTGAAGTTATTCCGTCTGTATCAAAATGGCTGATTATTTTAATTTCTTTTTTTTCTGCTATCTCTAGGAACTTTTCTGCTATTTCTTTAATTTCTCTTTCTAAGGTTTCTTCCCCTTTTTTCATTTTTAATTTAAGAATTTAATTATTCTGTTTTAAGATATCTTTTTACTTTCCTAATTCCTGAAAAGACCCTGCTTCTTTCTCTTTTTGCTTTTTTATCCTGTAAATTTTTTTGTGAATGCACCTCAATTCTGGCCAATTTTTTCTCTAAATTTGCCAGTTCAGGATTTATGTACCTTTTTCCAAGTATTTGGGATATTTTTCCGGAATACTCTTTTGGATGTATTCCCTGTTTTTTAAGCTGTTCTCCTATTTTTTCTGCTGTTAAACCTTTGTTTGAGAGCTCCAAAACCTTTTTCTCATATTCTTCCTGACTTAATTTTTTTGGATTTTCGTCTGATTTTTTTGACATTCTAATAGTTCGTAAAAGAGTTTTTTAAAGCTTGTTGTTTTCTTAAAAGTGCCTAATGTTTTGAAATATCCTTTGATAAGTTATTTAAACTAATATATATTTTAGAGTATATGAGTAAGACTTTTGGGATTTTCTCTTTAAAAGGAGGGGTTGGAAAAACAACAGTTGTTATTTCTCTTGGTTCTGCAATTGCTGGTTTTGGAAAAAAAGTTCTTTTAGTTGATGGAAATTTATCTGCCCCTAATCTTGGAATTTCCTTTGATATAGCGAATCCGGAGTTTTCTTTTCAGGATGTTCTTGAGAGAAAAGCAAATCCTTCTCAGGCTGTTTCTAATCTCACTAATATGGATATTCTTCCTGCTTCAATTTTCAGCACTTTAAATGCAAATCCAATGCAAATGAAAGAAAAAATAAGGCATTTGAAAAGAAGTTATGATTTTATTTTAATTGATTCTGCCCCTTCTTTAAATGAAGAGGCTCTTGGGGCAATGCTTGCTTCAGATGAGATTCTTGTTGTCACAACCCCAGATCATCCGACATTGAGCTCTACATTGAAATCAGTTAAATTTGCAAAGCAAAGAGGAATACCTATTTCTGGCTTGATTTTAAATAAAGTTTATAATAAAAATTTTGAAATTCCAATTATAGATATTGAAAGAATAATTGATGTTCCTGTAATGGCTGTTATTCCTCATGATATTAATATTTTGAAAGCCCTGTCACAATTCACTTCTTCTGTGGATTTTAAACCACATTCAGAAGCAAGTGAAGAATATAAAAAACTTGCAGCAACTTTAATTGGGGAGAAATATTCTCCTATTAGACTGAGAAATCTGCTTGGATGGATTTCTCCAAAAAAACAGGACATAAACAGAACTATTTTCTATGACAGGATCTTTAGATAATTCTTTCAAAAGCCTTATAAATTATTCAAAAGTTGTTTTCTTATATATTCACAAGCCCACTTGCATCAAGGGCGATTGGGTTAACTCGTGAACATTGCTCAGCCCTATAGTTCAGTGGTCAAGAATGTGGCCCTTTGGTGTTATTTTGATAATGAAGAGAGGCCAAGACCCAGGTTCGAATCCTGGTAGGGCTATTTTCAATAAATTTATATATATCTGGAAATTCTATTTTATATGGCAACTAAAGAAAAAGAAGTTCCTATTGGAATTGTTTCTAATTACTTTGATCATGTAGGTGTTGCTGCAATTAAATTGAAAACAGGCCTGAAAAAAGGGGATAAAATAAGAATTATCGGAGGAGACCTGGATTTTGAGCAAACTATTGAGAGCATGCAAATACATCATAAAGTAGTTTTAGAAGCAAAGAAAGGCGATGAAATAGGAATTAAATTAAAACAAAGTGTAAGAAAAGGATACAGAGTTTTTAAGAAATAATTATTCTTTAATTCATTTTTTGAACTAATTTACTAAGATCTGATGTAACTTTTATATCTTTTAGTTTGTATTTTTTATTTAGGCTTTTATTTATCATTTCAAGAGCAGCTTGTTCGATAGTTATTATCTTTTTTCCATTAAAAATTTTATTTGAAGTTGGACAGTAATTATAAAAGGGATAAGCCATACCGCTATTATCCTCAGGAGTAAAAACTCCTACATATTGAAATTCTAAATACTCTTCTGGATGTTCTGGACATTTTAAATGTGGAATTAGTGGCATTATTATTTTGGGGATTGTTATATTTTTAAAGATTCTTATGTTTGTATTATCTTTTATTTCTTACTCATCCATCCCTTTGTTCTAGAAATCCAGACTAAAAATGCTCCTGAGAGAATCATTAAACCTAAAATAAATAAATATGCATCTGGATGCTCTTCAAGAGGAATTTTAACATTCATTCCAAAAAATCCAGTGATTACTGTAAGGGGCATCATTATTGCCATAAGAATTGTAAGGACTTTCATTGTTTCATTTAATCTATTAGAAGTTATGGATTGATAGGCATTTCTCATACCATTTATTCTTCCAAGCATTCCTTTTAGTGATTCAGTTGTTTTAAAAGCATGGTCATAAATATCCCTAAAATAAGGAAGCAAATCATTTTCAAGATAATTATCTGTTGGTTTGGTTAAGCTCAAGCATAAATCAGTAAGTGATTCCATTAACTGCCTCGTTTCAAGAATTGTAAGTTCTTTTTCAAAGAGTTCTTCAAGCACTTCTTTTTCAGGATTTCTTATGAAATTTTTTTCTAATTCTTTAAATTCCTCAAACATATTTGCTTTTATCTGCGTGCATTTATCCATTTCCTTGTCAAGTATGTAATGCATAATATATCCTTTTCCTTTTTTCATCAGGCTTTCCAGTTTTTTTTGATTATTAAGGAGATAATCTATGTTTTCATTTTTTTCAGAATTAGAAGTGATGAGATAATTTTCCCCAAATACAAAGGAAAGATTGTAGGTTTTTATTCCAAGAACTTCTAATCTTTTTATTCCGTGAAAGATAATGGTGGTATTTTCCTCAAATTCCTCGTATTTTATTCTTGTCTGATTTGAAAGAATATCTTCTGTTGTTGTAGGATGAATTTCAAAAATCTTTTTTATTGATTTTATTTCATTAGTATTTGAGTTTTCCAGGGCAATCCAGTAGGTTGTTTTTGAATTTTTCTTTAATTCCTCTGGCTTTATTTCTTCTAATTTGTTTTTTGTGTATGAAAAAATTTTAATCATGAAAGGATTATCTTTTTGGATTATTTAAATATTTTTAATATGTATTTTGCAGGAGAGGAATTGTTTTAAAGAGAAATGTTTCTTTTTCCTTATGGGATCCCAATTATCCATATGGTCTAAAGAAGAAATTGATGTATTTGCTCCAAGAATGAAAACTAAAAGAGAGTTGCATAAAGAATATTCTGAAAGAAAGTTACTAGAAAGGGTTGTTTTATCTGAGGAAGAGGCTAATAAATATGAGCTTCCTTTAACCAAGGAGGAGCTAATTAATACAATTAATTACCATAATCAAGTTTGTGAAAATATCTTTCTTAATAGCAAACAGGGGATGATTGACAGGATATTTTATCATGTAACTATTTTTAATCTTGGAATTCCCCAGATGCTTTTAACTTCTCTTTCACAATATTCAAAAAAGAAGCAAGAAGAATTATCTGTTTCTGATTTAATTGTTATGTATAAATCTCTTTGTAATGTTTTAGAGGATCAATCTATTAAGGGAGATAATTTTGAGAAATTTGGAGAAGCTAATAAGATGACTTTTTTTGGATATAAACAATACTTGATTATGGAAGAATATTTTAAAAATATAATTTAATGCCTGTATCTGCCACGTTTTTCAACTGCAGTTATTCTTTCAAAGACTTTGTGAGACTCTGAATGACCCAATTCTTTTTCATAAGAGCTTTTAACTTGTTCAAAAAGAGTTTTCCAATTTTGAAAATGCTTTGCTTCTAGTGCTTGTTTTAATAAATGCAAATCAACTGCCATGTCTTCTGTTTTCTTGGATATAAAACCCAATCCAAAATCAATAAAGAAAACTTGAAAATTATTATCACCTCTTTTTTTATTGATTATATGGGGGTTATCTCTGGGATTATCATTATTTATATTATTATCACTATCCTTGCTGTTACAGTTAACTAAAATCATGTTGCTGGTTGTTAAGTCTCCATGAATTATATCTGCTTTATGAAGTTTTGCAACCTCTTCTCCAATTATTTTCATAATCTGCTTTTGTTTTTCAAGAGGAAAATCATTTAAGTGTTCTGAAAGTTTTTTCCCATTAATATAGGGCATTTTTATTTGATAACTACCATCTGGAATAAAAAATGGCTTTGGAGAAGCAATTATTTTATTTGCCTTTTCTAATATCTTTGCTTCTGATTTTGTCCTTGTTTTTCTTATTTTATCATCCAATTCTTTTATACGATAGGATTTTGAAATTCTGTCTTTAATAATAAAATTCTCTTTTTCATTCAGGAATATTTTAGCTTCTGCACCCTGCTGTATTAATTTCATTTTCATAAAAGACTTAATTTATTTGGTATTTTAAAGTTTGTTATATAAATATTTTTATCCAAATCCTTTTATATTGGAATTTTTATTTGTTTATATGAAGCTTAAAAATATTCTCCTTGCAGGAACACTCTTATTTTCAAGCACTGCATTTTCCCAGAATCTTGATTATGATGTATCAGGCAGATTAGAATTTCCTCTTATAAGGTGACTAAAAGTTGCAGCTGATTTGGATGCGAGCCCTAATGAAATTAGTTTTACTTTTTTTGATAATTCTATGAAATTCCAAAAATTAAATGATTCTACTTATAGAGAAATTGTTAATGAAATGGAATTTTACGAATATTCTATGAAAGATTCCTGCTATACTCTTAAGAGTTACTATTCAACTGGAAAATCAAGAGCAGAAAAAGAGATTTTAGAAAAAAGAGTATTTGATAGAAAGTATCAATCTTTTCCTGATTTACTTGAAGATTTTATTAATAAAAAAACAGGAGATACTTTGAATTTTATTGCTTTGGGAAATCCTTATTCAGCTAGTGTTAAAACTGTGAAGAAAGGAAAACATACTACTTATATTGGAAATCCTGTTGATTTTATTAAAAAGGAAGAGGGAGATAAATTTCATTTTAAATTTCCCATTAGAGTTGAATCTGAAGAAATAAATGGGCAAGATATTCCTTATGAATTTTCAACAGAATGCTTGTATATACCAATTGGATTAAGAATTTCCATTAAAGGTAAATTAAAAAAAGAATGACTGTTTTGATTTATTTTTCTATTTTCTCTTCAAAAAAGAAAATAAGTCCTAAGCTTATTAAAACCCCTAAATCCACTACCAAACAGTATTTGCATACTGCTTTTAATACTATGAACTGGATAAAAAGAAAGTATATTGCAAATGCACTTCCTATCGTCATTCCAAGAGTTATTAATTTTTTTTGATATCTTTTTGATTTTCTTAATTCCAAAATTGTGAGTATTGAAAGGATTGGAAATGCAATAAGTCCAAGATGTGCATTCTTTATTCCAAATATTTTTTCATATTGTGAGGTATTTACGATGTTGCAGCTTTCAGAATTTCCACATGCTTGGCTTAGGGGGACAAAAGAAAGTATTATTGAAGCTATTGTTGCAAGAATCATTAATACCAATATAATTGTGTATTTTGTTTTGTTTTTCATGTTTTTTATAGAAGAAGGGGTTTTAAAAGGGTTTTGGAGAAAGGAGTTTCAAGCCATTTCCTATTAAAAATTAGTTAAGATGTAAACCTCTGAAGGTTGTTATATTAAATAAATTAGGAGATTATAATTGTAATATATGATTTTACTTAGATAACTATTTTATTTTAGATTAGCTTTTTCTAAAACCTCATCATCTTCTTTTTTCCAAACTTCTTCATCATTTTTTGCATTTGCTTTTGGGAAAAGCCCTGAGACACATCCATATTATCCATCCCCCCCTTAAGCATATCCTGAAGCATATCATATTGTTTGAGAAGACTTCTTACATCAGAGTTATTTACTCCTGAGCCTTTTGCAATTCTGGCTATACGCGAGGTTTGTTTTTTAAGTAATTCAGGATTTGCTCTTTCTTCTGGAGTCATTGATTTTAAGATATGCTCCCATTTCTTTATTTTTTCTTCCTGATTTTCAAGCAAGTTCTCTGGTATTTTTGCATTTCCTAATCCAGGGATTAAGTTTTTTATTTTATCAAATCCTCCAATCTGATTCATGGATTTAACCTGTTCAATTACATCTTCCAAACTTAATTTTCCTTCTTCTAATTTTTTCTGGATTTTCTCCTGTTTTTTTTCATCTGTTACTGATTTTATTTTTTCAAGAAGTCCATGCAAGTCACCCATTCCAAGCATTCTCGAGAGAAAATGCTCTGGATTGAATTCTTCTATGTCATTTATTTTTTCCCCGTTTGTTATAAAATAAACTCCTGTTTTTGTTTCAGCACAGGCAGTTAATGCTCCTCCTGCTTTTGCAGTTGAATCCATTCTTGTTATAATTACTCCGGAAATATTAAGTTCTTTTTGGAAATCACTTGCTTGGGATTTTGCTGCCTGCCCAATATCAGCTGGCATTATCAAGATTGTTTCTGTTGGTTTTACTTCTTTTCCAAGAGATTTAATTTCCTGAATTAATTCCTTGTCTAAATTATGCCTTCCTGCTGTATCAATTAAAATCAAATCATAATCCCTGAATTTTTTTTCTTTTTCAAATTTTTTCCAGGTTTTTAGTGCATCTGTTTCTTCAAAATCCACAAAAACATTTAGATTGTTTTTTTCTCCTAATTGCTGTAATTGTTCTTTTGCAGCTGGCCTATGAACATCCAGTCCGACAAGAGCAACTTTTTTTCCTCTTTTTGCATACCAGTTTCCTAATTTAGCAATTGTGGTTGTATTATGGACTATAAATCCTTCTGCTATAAAACTATGATTGTCTTCAACAGTTAAATCATATACAAAATTGCTTGAGTTTTCTATTTTATTTATTTTACTAATTCTTAACCATGAAATATTAGATTCTGCTATCTTTTCCAGAGATTCAAAGAGATTATCTATTTCTAATTGACTTTTATTGATTAATTTAAGCATTTGCCTGCTTTTATCTGTTAATTTTAATTCTTTGTTAGAAAAAGTTATTAGTTCTTCATTTTTTAAAGAGTATATAACTCCATTTAATGCATTATAAGGATAAATTTTATTTAAATCAATATTATCAGAAATATTTTGCAAAATACTCCAGATAAATCCTCTTTTCTTTAGCTTATAATAATTTAATAATTTTCTTAAGTTTTCTTTAGATATAAACCCTTTTTTCTCATAAATGCCATAACTATAAACTGCATTTGATTGTATTTCACCTATTGAAAATCCTAGCTGTAATCTTATAACTTTTAATGTTTTGCCCAGAGGTATCATATCCTGATTTCCACTTCCCTGAAGTATCCCAATTGTTTTATAATTATTAACTGCATCCTGTTTTCTTTTGATTTCATATCCTATTTTATCAGCATAATATTCAGAATATCTTGATTTTATTGATAATCTCCAATAAGGAATCTCATTAATTAACTTTTTTGATATTGTGCATAATATTCCAAATCTTCTTAATAAGATATTTATTTGTTGTATTAAAATTTGGCTTTCTGAAGTTAATTCTATATATCTTTTATTCTTATTTGGATAAGAATCACAATCGAAGTATGCCCTTATAAAAGACCTAATAATTTCATCTTTGGAAATTATTATTTGTTTTGGAACCTCTAATTGTTTTCCTTTTTTTCCTGGTTTTAATCCAAATATTTTGAAAATATTTACAAGTGTCTTTGAATTAAGCCTGATTTGATAAAGACTTTTTGTTCTTTTATCTCTTGTTAATGTGGGGGTGATATTAAAAAGTAATTTTGAGAGAATAATTACCCTATTAATTATTTCCTTGTTCTCATTTGCAATTCCAATATACCTTTTAGAGAGATAGCCATCTCCCAGAACATATCCCAGGAACTCTGAAAATTCTGAAGTAAGAAATAAAGGGATGGTAATTATCTTTTTTTCATCTTTACCTTTTATCTTTAAAAGATTAAAATCCTTTAAATTAATTAATTCTACAGGAATCTTTCCATTTTTAATAGAATGAGTTAAATAAGAATAATTTCTTTTATGTTTCAGATTCTTACATATTTCTTTTAAATTCTTGTCTTTAGGAAGATACTTATTTATTTCTTCTGACATAAGGTACACGTCAAGATTCATTTCTTTAATATCTTCTGATAAATTTATTGTTTTACCTGAAATATCTATTTTTGAAGGGAGAGATACATAATCTTGTTCTGTTAATTCTTCTGCATTTATTTTTATCACTTTTCCATTTCTAAGCACAAAAAAAGGATGTTCTGGAGTTACCCTTATCGAAAAATCATTTCCATTATCAAGATATACTTCAAATAATTCTTTTTTATTTAATTTCCATAAATGAGTTGCTTTTTTGTCCTCAATTTTTTGTGTTTGGGGATTAAATGAAGGTACAAGAATATTTTCATTTTCTATGTTTATTATCTTACCATCTTTAATATTTTCTTCATTTAGTTTTTTAGAATATTTATCATATAAATCCTTTGCTTTAATTATTTCTCCTTTTGAGGTTTGTATTTTAGTTTCTTCATGCACGCATTTTCCTGCACCATATAAACCTAAAAGAAGTATTCTATTTTGTTCTGAAGGAGATAATTTGAGTTGTTTATATTCCCCTAAAATCTTTACAAGTTCATCATGAAGAAGTTTTATAAGATGCTCTTTTTTTTCAATTCCCTTTATTCTTTCATCAAGAGCTGATTTTCTTATTTTATCTGATAATTCCTTGACTAAAGCAATATTAACATCTGCTTCAATAAGAGCTCTTTGCAAATCCCTTATAATTGAGTCAAGAAGATTTTTGTCAAGAAATATGGCATTTGCTATTTTATCTGTTGCTTTTTTCAATACTTGTCCTAGTTTCTCTAACATGAAATATTTAGTAAAGAAGGAGTTAATAAAGTTTGGGTTATGGAAAGATTTAAATACTATAGCAGGTTATATAATCACTATGGTAACGACAATACAAATAAGTGATGAATTATTAGAAAGATTAAAGATTATGAAACTCCATGAAAAAGAAAGTTATGAAAATATTCTTTGGGATTTAATTGAAGATTGTATGGAACTTTCTGAAGAGACCAAAAAGAATATAACTATCTCCGAAAAACAAATAAAAGAAGGAAAAACTATTTCTTTAGAAGAATTGAAAAGAAAAGAAAGATTCTAAAATGTATTCAGTAGAGTTGTCAAAAAAAGCCGAAGAACAACACTCTAAATTGCCTAAAGAAATTAGATTAAGAATTATTAATGTTCTTGAAAGAATAAGAATACGTCCTCATTCTTTTGTTAAAAGGTTGATTGGAAGCCCCTATTATAGATTAAGGATAGGAGATTATAGACTTATTTTGGATATTCAGAATGATAAATTAATAATCTATGTAGTTGAGATTGGGCATAGGAAGAATATTTACAAGTAAGAATTAATCTCCCTTGGAATCTTTTAATCCTCTTTTAAGCCGAGTTTTTCAATAAATTTATTCTTGTCAAAGGGTTCTATTGCATTGTATTCCTGTCCTGTTCCAAGAAAGAGAATGGGTTTTCCTGTAATATATCCAACTGATAAAGCAGTTCCCCCCTTTTCATCAATATCTGCTTTACTAAGAATTATTCCATCTATTCCAATTGCCTGATTAAAGCTTTTTGCCTGTTCAATTGCATCATTTCCTGTTATGCTTTCTCCAAGAAAAATTTTGCTGTCTGGCTTGCATACCCTTGCTATTTTTGAAATCTGCTCCATTAAGTTTTTCTCAGTATACATTCTTCCTGCTGTATCAATCAAAACAACATCAATATAATTTTTTTCAGCATATTTTATTGCATCAAAACCAACTGCTGCTGGATCTGCTCCATATTCATGAGCAATAACCTTTATTTTTAATTTTTCACCATGCTTTTTTAACTGCTCTATTGAAGCTGCTCTGAAAGTATCTCCTGCAGCCAATACAGAGGATAATTTTTTAGTTTTCAGCATCTCTGCAATTTTTGCAATTGTGGTTGTTTTTCCTGTTCCGTTTATCCCGCAGAATAAAATAATATAAGGCTTATTATCTGCTTTTTTTAATCTTATTTTCTCAATTAAGTCAAAAGGTTCTATCAGGATATCCCTTATTATATCTTCAAAAGTAAATTTTATCTGGGATTCTATTTCTTTTTTCAGGAATTCTTTTCCAACTATTTTTTCTTTTAATTGCTCTACTATTTTCTCAGCTACTTCTAATGCAACATTATTTTCAAGAAGGAGCATTTCAAGTTCTTCTGAATAAACCTCAAAATCATCTTCAGAAATTTTAACTTTTGTAATTTTTGAGAAAATCCTTTTGAAAAATCCTTTTTTCTCTTCTTCCTCGTGTTTTATATCTTCAATAATTTTCTCACTAATCCCTCTTTCTTCCTTATCAAATATCTTTTTTTCTGGCTCAAGATATTTATGTTTTTCAATTGATTTCACTTCTTCTTTTAGTTTTTCTAAATCTGGCTGATATCCTTGCATTCCTGCATTAAATTCCAAAGGAACATTTAGCTCTTTGATTTTTTTTGCACTTTTTTTCTTTTTAGGTGCCTTTTTTGCTTTTTCTTTTTTTGAAATTTCCCGGACTTCGTCTACAATTGTCTTTTTGACAAGCCCCTGGGTCCAGTTTTTTAATTTTTCCCTTAGTTTTGAGAACATGTTTTTAAGAGCATATTTGGAGTTATTAAGTTTTTGGGTTGGGATTATTTTTGTGAAATCTTAGTCCTGTTACCACTTTCCTATTGACTAAATTTTTATAAAGAATAAACCTTTTCATTATAACATGAAGGGTGTTTTAGTTATACTTGATGGATTAGGAGATTTGCCACATAAGCTTCTGAATGAAAAAACTCCATTAGAAGCAGCACAAACTCCGAATATGGATTTTTTTGCAGCAAGAGGAGAATTGGGATATATGTATTCTGTTAAACCGGGATTTATCCCTGAATCTGATGAAGCAATTGTTTCTATTTTTGGAAATGATTTAATTTCAAGTTCAAGAGGCCAGCTTGAAGCAAGAGGAAGTGATTTAAAAATGACAAGGGGGGATTTGGCTTTAAGAGCTAATTTCGCGACAATAGATTCTCTTGAATGGGGAAATATTCTTGACAGAAGAGCAGGAAGAACACTTACAACAGAAGAAGCTTTAATTTTGGCAAAAGCAGTTAATAAAATAAAAATGCCATGTGATTTTGTATTTAAGCCAACAATTCAGCACAGAGGGGTTTTAGTTTTCAGAGGGGGATTTTCAGATAATATATCAGGAAATGATTCAACTTATATACAGGGAATGAATTTTCCCATAAACAAAATTTTCAGATGCAAGGCCTTAGATGATGATGAAAATTCCCAGTATACCTCAAATTTAGTGAATGAATTTTTAGAAAGAGCTTATGAAGTTCTTGAAAACCACCCTGTTAATCAGGAAAGAATAAGAAAGGGACTAATGCCTGCAAATTACCTTATGGTCAGGGGAGCAGGAATTGAGCCCCCTAAATTAAAACAATATAAAAACTGGATTTCTGCAAATTATATGCCCCTGGAAATTGGTTTTTCAAATGTTTCTGGAATGAAGAATTTTTCTTTTGAATATCCTCTTCTTAAAGGAGTGGATGCATATGAAAATTTATGGAAGGGTTTGAGAAAAGCCTGCAAATATTCAATGAATATTTTAAAGAAAAATATGAAAAAAGCAGATTATCTTTATATCCATATTAAGGAAGTTGATACTCCTGGACATGACAATAAACCTTTTGAAAAGAAATTAATGCTGGAATATATTGATATTACTCTGTTTAGATACCTGAGAAAAATCGCACCTCAAAATAAAATAAAAATAGTAGTTACAGGAGACCATGCAACTCCATGTAAATTAAAAGGGCATTCTGCTGATCCTGTTCCTGTTTTATTTTATCCTGCAAGAGAGGTTCTTCCCAAGCAGATAAAATTCTGTGAAAAAGAAGGAAGAAAAGGAACTCTTGGAAGAATTATGGGAAAGGAATTACTGGAAAAAGTGGGGTTTGTGAAATAAAATTATTCTGTTCAAACTAGAAAAGTGTTACTTAGTGCAAGGAGTTTATAATCCGAAAATTTAACTAAACAATGCACTAAGTCCTTCAGCTGCAGCTTCGTGTTTTTCTTCTTTTGGTTTTTCTTCATGCTTTTCCTCAGAAGATGCTCCAGGATGTGCAGGAGCAGCAGCAACTAAACTTGCGCTCTCAAGCTCTTTAGCGATGTCAACACCTTTCAAACTAGCAACAAGTGACTTGATTTTTGAATCATCAACTTGTACGCCAGCAGCTGCAATGATACTTTTGACGTTCTTTTCGTCTACGTCTTTTCCGAGTTTGTGCAGTAAAAGTGCACTGTATACGTATTCCATTTTAGTTTCCTTCCTCAGGTTTATTTTCTGAAGAATTT
>CAZIZL010000008.1:0-3557 GCA_964543665.1 Candidatus Woesearchaeota archaeon
AGACGGAACAATAAGATTTGATGCAACAGAATTACCTTTAGTAAGTTTTAAACCAAAGGAAATAAGGGTAAGCATAGAAAAATTAAGGAAACTCGGATATGTTCAAGATATTTATGGAAAGGAATTAAATGAAGAGAATCAAATTTTAGAATTAATGCCCCATGATATTTTGCTCCCCAGTTCTTTTGATTCCCTCGATGAAAAAGCAGATGAGGTTTTTTTAAAAGTTTCTAAATTTGTAGACGAAGAATTAGAAAGATTTTATGGTTTGAAAAGATTTTATAATTTAGAGAAAAAAGAAGATTTAGTCGGGCAAGTGGGAGTCTGTATGGCTCCTCATAATTGTGCTGGTGTTATTTGCAGATTTATTGGGTTTTCAAATACACAGGGATTACTTGCAAGCCCTTATATGCATGCAGCTATAAGGCGCGACTGCGACGGAGATGAATGTTCAATAATGCTTTTAGGAGATGTTTTAATTAATTTTTCAAGGGCTTTTTTGCCAAGCCATAGGGGGGGAACACAGGATGCTCCTCTTGTTTTAAATTCTAAAATAGATGCAGGAGAAGTTGATGATCAGATTTTAGATTTTGAATATCTGAGAGAATATCCCATTGAACTTTACAGACTCGCTGAAATGAAAAAACATTCCTCTGAAGTAAAAGTGAATACTGTAAGAGGGATTTTAAAAAGAAATGAAAATCCTTTTATTAATGTGGGTTTTACACATGACACTAATAATTTTAATGAAGGAGTTTTATGCTCTTCTTATAAAAAATTAGCAACTATGCAGGAGAAAGTTCAGCATCAGATGGGACTTGTTGAAAAATTGCGTTCAGTTGATACTTCTGATACTGCAAGACTAATTATCGACAGGCATTTTATAAGGGATATGAAAGGTAATTTAAGGAAATTTTCTATGCAGGAATTCAGATGCGTGGCCTGCAATGAAATTGTCAGAAGGCCTCCTTTGAACGGAGTTTGTCCAAAGTGCGGAGGAAAACTGATTTTCACAATTCATGAGGGGGGAATAAAAAAATATCTGGAGGCTGCACTGGACTTGGCAAAAAAATACAATCTTTCAAAATATATGCAGCAGAATCTTGAGTTAGTCAAGAGATATATTGAGAGTATTTTTGGAAGAGAACTGGAAAAGCAGGAAAATATAAGCAGGTGGTTTTGAAATTTAATTAATGATTAAATTTAAATAAAAAGAATTTATTGATTTTACATGAAAGAGGGGAGATTATTAAATTACAATTTAAATGATGAATTGCATGAAGAAGTTTATCATAAAACAAAAGAATCTTTTTTTGAAATAAAAAATGAATTTAAGAAACAAACTACTATTGCAATAACTGCTGCACTCGCTTTTTTAATTGCACTATCCTGGAAAGAGCCAATACATTCTTCATTTTTATTATTAATAGAAAAATTAAAACTGAATTTAAATGAAATCTATGTCCAGTATCTTTCTGCTATATTAATAACCCTTTTAGGAGTTTTAATTCTTATTTTATTAAATAAACTTGGGGTGATTGGTCCAAATATCCATAAAAAAATAAAGAAAAATAAGAAAAGTAAATAGGGTTTTATCATGGTTAATTTAAATCAAATATAAAACAATTGTTGGAATTAGCAAACATCCCATCATCTGGGTTCTTTTTACATTCAGGGAAATGCAGTAAATTCCTGCTGCAGTTGAAATTGCAAAAGCCAAAAATCCAAGAATTCCGGAAATTAGAAGAATTATAACTGATAAAAGAAGGAGGATTCCAATTGATAATCTTTTGTAATTTACTTTTTCAATTATTTTTATAAACTTAAGGGAGAGAAATTTTGTGAGAAAAAAAGAAAAGATTCCTGCAAAAAAGCAAACACTTAATATCAAAATCAGGAGGGCGGAGTCAATTTGCCCTATTAAGGACTGCATGGCTGCTGCAGCACCTGTTCTTGTTTTTGAAATTGCATAAAGTGAAATAAAAGACAAGCCCATAACAAGAATATTTACTGTTCCAAGAAGAATCAGGAAATCCTTTTCATTGGATTTTGAAATCTGGTTTCCAATAACAGCTGCCTGACCTCCTCCTAATCCAGGGAGAAATCCGCACAGAGGAGATGCAATCAATGCCCCCAAGACAGGAGGAAACAGTTCTTTTAATCTGGGTTTTCTGAAATCTTTATTTTGCTTTGGTATTTTTGTGTTTTGATTTATGCTTATGAGAAGCATAGAGCTACCAAATAAACCAGATAAAAGAGGGAGAAGAGGCTCTTTTAAATCCAAATTAAGAACACATAATCCAAGAAGTCCTGTTAAAATAAGGACAATTGCCGCTGAAATTTTTTTTCTTTCTGAAAAAATCATTAAAATACAGACGAAAATAAGGATAAAGGGGATTGCTTTTTTTATAACTGGATAAAGTTTTGCAATGCCTATTGAAAATGGAAAAGCCAAAATTACCAACAGAAATATAGAAATAAGACCTCCGTAAGCAGTTCTCATTATTGCCTGATAACCTTCTCCTTGTTTTAGTAATTCATGGCCAGGCAGGATAGAAAGTTCTGTGTCTGCATTAGGACATCCAAGAAAAATGCTTGGAATAAAATCAATAAAAGTATGGGTTATTGCCAAGGAGGCTATGAACACAATAAAATAAACTGGATTTATTGCTGAAAGAATTGAAGAAGAAAGGGCAATTAAAAAAGCACTTACAAGATTTATATGAATTCCAGGAAACAGACCTGTGATTGTCCCAAAGCAAATTCCCAGAAATAAGGCAATTAAAATCTGCAATAACATATATTATTCACAAGCATTAATTTTTTAAATAAAATTGTTCTTGAGTTTTAGAGGTGCTGGTTGAAATCGCCTTAGGTTTCTTAAAAAATGGAAGAAAATAATTCAAATTCAGAAAGAATGAAAAGAGTTTTTCAAGGAATGCAAAATTCTTTTATGAAACACTATTTTATTTCAGAAGATGTTACAGAGAAATTTTCCCAGTTATTATGGGAAAATCCTAAAAATGCTTTAAATAATCTTTTTGATTTTTATGATAAAACTTTAGATAAGGCTTATATAGATAGTGAAGGAAACAACAATCGTTCTTTTATTGAAGCAGAATGTGGGGGTCCTCATGGGGCAATTCCTTCTGCATTTTATAATTCAATTGGGGGGATTTATCCTTTTTTGAACAGAGAATTAAAAAATTATGCATTAGGAAAAATATTTGGTATACTTGATTTAATAGATTTTCAGAGCGTCCAGAGATCCCATACTTATTATATTAAGGAACCTTTGCTATTATCTGATATCTCTATTGCCAGTCCTCTTTACTGGCCAGGCATGGATGAAGGCGAATACCTGATAAAAAAATATAATAATCTTTTTTGTGATTTTAAATCTGAATTAATTAATGAAGAAGGGTTTTTTAAAAAAGATAAAGTGAAAAGTGATTTTATAGTTGGATATTCTTTATTGAGAAATGATTTTTGTAACTGGGGGGAAGAATATGCTGAAATTTCAGATAAAAACTTTTTAGAGAGGGTAATTCAGGGAA
>CAZIZL010000008.1:3567-7867 GCA_964543665.1 Candidatus Woesearchaeota archaeon
GTGAGATTTGCTAAATATTTTAAATTAAAAAATTTGTCTGAGCAGGAAATAGAAAAAATTAACAAAGAGGCAAGAGATCCTGACTTTTATTCCAGAAATCAAATTAAGTTGAATAATATTTTGGATGTAAAAATCTCTAAAGGGAGATTAAGATTAAAAGAGCTCTTACCTGTTTCTTTGCATAAAAAAATAGAAGAGAAAATGGTTCCAAAAGATTGGGCAGAACCTTTTTATTTTGGATTCCATAATGATTATCTCCTTAAGAAGACAATTGAGAGATATGTTGAAGAATAAGTTTATAAGTTTCTTGTCCTATTTAGTTTAATGAAAAATAAAAAGCCTGTCATTGCACTTGCCCAAATAAGGTATTTTGATTTCCACCAAAAGCATAATGCAGAGAAGATAAAAAAATATATACAGTTAGCAAAAGAGGAGAAAGCAGATATTGTTTGTTTTCCAGAATCATGCATTCATAAAAGCTCTTTGGATTTAAATCATAAAATTTTAAAAGAAATTTCAGAAGAATGCAGAAAAAATTCAATATGGTGTATAGTTACAG
Organism: Candidatus Woesearchaeota archaeon; assembly: GCA_964543665.1. GTDB lineage: Archaea > Nanobdellota > Nanobdellia > Pacearchaeales > GW2011-AR1 > MWBV01. The sequence goes on from CAZIZL010000008.1 coordinate 4,127, forward strand.
ATGACATTAAAATAAAAGGGAAACTCCACAACCTATCAATTTTAATTGACAGAAATGGAAAAATAAAAGGGGGTTATAAAAAGAGATACTTATACGGAGACAAGAATATCACAGCAGGAAAAAAATCCCTTGTCTTTAATACTGATTTTGGAAAAATAGGGATAGCTATTTGCTGGGATATTGCATTTCCGCATCTTTTCAGGGAAATGAAAAAAAAAGGAGCCCAGATTGTTTTTTGTCCCTCTCAATGGTGGTATGATTTAAAAGCACATAAAAAAAATCCCAAAAAAAGAGAGATAAAGATATTAGAATCCTTACTTCTTGCAAGGGCTTATGAAAATGTCTTTTTTGTTGCTCTTTGCAACCCTGTTTTGAATTCAAAATTTCAGGTTTCGTATTCGGCTATTGCTTCTCCAACAAGAATTTTAAAAAGCAAGGTGAAAAGAGAAGGATTAATTGTGGCAGAAATAGATTTAAGGGAAATAAAAAGGATAGAGAAAATTTACAATTCCTGATTTTAATAATTTTTCAAGAAAACCAGCACTTTTTCAAGAAGCTTTTCTCTTTCATCCTCAAAAAAATCCAATCCTGGCTCTGAATTTATTTCAAGGACAAGCCATTTATTTTCTTTTTTTAATAAATCAATCCCGCAAATTTTTATTTTAGAAATCTTTATTACCCTGTTAACTATTTTTTTTAGTTCTCGGTCTATTTTGAATTTTTCAAATTTTTTTCCATATACTCCTGTTGCTTTCCAGCCCCTCTTGTTCTTTTTTATTGCTGTCTGCACTATTTTATCTCCAATTACAGTTATTCTGTAACTTGGAGAACTTATGAATTCCTGCGCAATTATAGGCAATTTCTCATCTCCTTTTTCCCAGAATTTTTCAATTACTTTTTCAGCCTGATTTATATTTTCTGCCCTGTCCACATATTGCCCCATTGTTCCTTCTATTCTTTTTAATACCACAGGCCATTTTCCAAAATTTTTCAGTTCTTTTTTTGCAATTTGTATATTTTCAGATAATAAGATTGTTTCCGGGGAAGGAATGTTGTTCTCCTTGCATTTTAGAAAAAACATCCATTTGTCCTCGTCAAAATAATATGCTTTTGGAGAATCAACTACTTTTTTTCCAAGGGCTTCTATTGTCTTTGCAATTTCTATTCCAAAATCCTCTGCAGTATTATTATAAATTACCCCGCAATTTTTTATTTTTTCTTTTAACACATTTTCATCAGTATCTTTGTAGACATTTATCATGACTAAATTTATTTTTTTCTTTTTTGCAATATCCAGAAACATTTTTTCTTCTTTCCCAAGAGAATTTCCACTGTAAAGAAACCCTATTTCCTTATTCATTTTATCTTAATTAGGAAGAATTTATATTTAAACCTGATGTTTTGGAATTTAAAAAATAAAAACATTTAATAATTGATAATTATTTTGTTTGTAATGGCTATGAGTGTCGAAGAAAAAATGGAACTTATAAGAGACTTTGCAGAAGAAATTGTTTCTGAAGAAGAATTAAAAAAACTTTTTCAAAGTGGGAAGGAGATTATTGCCTATGATGGATTTGAACCAAGTGGAGTCGCTCCCATTCACTTTGGGTTATTAAGGGCAACTAATCTAAAGAATATGATTAAGGCAGGAATTAAATTCAAATTATATTTAGCAGATTATTTTGGATTTATTAATAATAAATTAGATGGAGATTTGGAGAAAATTCAGACTGCCGGGAAATATTTTATTGAGGTTTGGAAAGCATGTGGAATAGATATGAAGAAGGTGGAAATTGTTTGGGCCAGCAAAATTATGGATGATATAAATTATTGGGATAAGGTTTTGAGAATTGCCAGGGAAACAAGCCTTAATAGAACAAAGAAATCTTTAACAATTGCAGGCAGACGAGAACAGGATGTTATAAGTACAGCACAATTATTTTATCCAAGTATGCAGGTTGCAGATATTTTTCATATGAAAATTGATCTCTGTCAGCTTGGGATGGATCAAAGAAGAGCAAATATGTTAGCGAGAGATATTGCTGATAAATTGAAATGGAAAAAACCAGTGATCGTCCACCACCATATTCTTTTAGGATTGCAGGGATTGCAAAAGAGAGGTAGTGAAGAAGAAACATTAATGGCTTCCAAGATGTCTAAATCTGACCCCAAAACCTGTATTTATATGCATGATAATTTAATAGAATTAAAGGAAAAATTAAACAGGGCGTTTTGTCCTGAAAAAATAGTTGAAGGAAATCCTGTTTTGGAATATTTTAAATATATAATCTTTAAGAATGTAAATAAAGTCAAGGTGGAAAGACCTGAAAAATTTGGAGGAGATGTAGTTTATAATTCTTATCAAGAGATGGAAAAGGATTTTGTAAAAGGGGGGCTACACCCCGCAGATTTGAAAAATACCTGTGCCATAGAGCTTGATAAATTAATTAAACCTGTAAGAGATTATTTTGAGAAAAATAAAAAGGCCAAGGAACTTTATGAAGTTGTAAGGAAATTAAAGGTGACCAGGTAATTATCTCGTCTTAAATTCAACAACATCCAAATCCCTTAATTTATGTGAGAGCCCTATTTTTTGTCCTGGAAATTTGCTGGAAGGACCCCATATTTTTGTTTCTTTTACTTTTTCTGAAAATCCCTTGAGGATTTTCTCAGAAACTTCTTTTGCAGTTGCGCCCGGCTCCAGAATTATGGGTCTTTTGCTTTTCTCTTTTCCAGGTTCTTTTGTATAAACTCTTATTTTATCAAAACTCTGAAATATTTTGTTTTTTAATTCTTCAATTCCTTCTTTTGTTATAGCTGAAGTTAGGACAAAATTATATTTTTTAGACTGAAGAGTTGCTTTTATTTTTCTTTTTTCATTTTCTGTCAAAAGATCTGTTTTATTAAACACAATTATTTTCTTTCCATTGGATTTTAATTCTTCAAGAACTTCTTTTAATTCTCCCATGGAGGTGATTAAAATCAGGAGAGTATCCGCTGTATATGGAATTCCCCTGTTATAAAATTCAGAGCCTATTGCAGGAATTTCTATTATCTGGATATTTGCTGTTTCATAATTCATTATCCCTATAATTGGATTTTTTGTGGTAAAATTATAATCTGCTATCTGGGGTTCTGAATTTGTTAAAATTCTTAAAATAGAGGATTTTCCTGAATTAGTTTTTCCAACTATAACCGCCTGCATGTCTTCTTTTTTTATTCCTGTTCTGGAAGATTTTCCTGATTTTTTCTGTTTTGCTAGCCGAGTTTCTAGTTTTTTTCTTCTTGTTCTGAGATTTGCAAGTAAATTTTCAGAGGATTTGTGCTTTGGAGCTTCTCTTATCATTTCTTCTAAAAAGATTAATCTTTCCTGGTCATCTTTTGCATTAAGAAATTTTTCTTGTGCTTTAGTAAACTGAGGTGAAGCATTTGTAGTCATTAAAAATCTATACTCCTGGTTTTTTTTTGATTTTCCTCAAAGCACTGAAAAATGATTTTTTTCATATGCCTTTTATTAAAATCACATTTAATTAACTTTTTTAAGTAAGATGTACTTAAAAGTTTTATGAACAAAGATGAAATCCTTAAAAAAATAACTGAAAAAAAGGAATTTTCACAGCTTCCTAAAAAAGAGGTTGAAAGAGCCTTTGAAAAATTTGAAAAAAGACAATGCGGAGATGAGGAAAAAATAAAATTGACACGGGATTTGCTCAGAAAAGTTTTTTCTGCTTTTGCAAGCCA
>CAZIZL010000008.1:7877-15569 GCA_964543665.1 Candidatus Woesearchaeota archaeon
AAAAGCATCTTTTTAATAAGTTTTTAAATTTCCAATTCTATTATATTTTATGAATAAGGAAATTTTTAATGAAATTACAAAAAAGAAAGAATTCTCTCAGCTTCCTGAAAAAGATGTTGAAACAGCATTCAGCCATTTTGAAAAAAGACAAACAACAGATGAAGACAAGATAAAATTAACTAGAGATTTATTGAGGAAAGTTTTTTCTGTTTTTGCAAGCCAGAAGATACTCTCTTTAAAAAACAAAAATGAGGAATGGATTTTAAGAAAGCATTTGTCAACAAGGGAGAGATTAGACCATTACCCTGAATTATACAAGAGAATCTTTAGGGGATTTTTGGATAAAAAGAAAATTGTTTTTGATTTAGGTGCAGGAATCAATGGATTTAGTTATAAGTTTATGCCTGAAAATACAAAATATATTGGAATTGAAGCAATTGGACAATTAGTGGATTTAATGAATTTTTATTTTAAAAAAGAAAAATTGAATGCAGGCGCTGTTCATGAAAGCCTGTTTGAACTTGAGAAAATAAAGAAACTTATCCAGGGAACAACTGGGAGGAAAGTAGTTTTTTTATTTAAGATAATAGATTCTCTTGAAATGCTTGAAAGAGATTATTCAAAAAAGCTTTTGAGAGAAATTGTTCCTTGGGTAGATAAGGTTGTCCTTAGTTTTGCAACCAGAAGCATGATAAAAAGAGAGGAATTTAAGGCAAACAGGAGTTGGATTAAAAAGTTCATTCAGGGAAATTTCAAGATTCTTGATGAATTTGAGTTTGGAACAGAGAAATATCTTGTTTTTAAAAACAAATAATCAGAGGCAAATGATTTAAATAAGCAGTTTCTTTTTTTTAATTATGAAGGTTAATTTTTACAGAAAAGTCCTTTCCAATGGGATGACAGTAATTCTTGAAAAAAGGAATTTGCCAATAGTAAGTGTTGCTTTTGCAGTGAGAAACGGGGGAATTAATGAAAAAGAAGAAGAAAAGGGAATTTCTCATTTTATTGAGCATATGCTGTATAAGGGAACTCCTTCAAGAAATGCGAAAAGAATCGGAGAGGAAATAGAGAAAAATGGGGGGGAATTAAATGGATTTACTTCTGAAGAGATTACTGCTTATTGGTGTAAAATGCCTTCTAAACACCTAGATATTGCCCTTAATGTTTTAAGTGATATGGTGCAAAATCCTCTTTTTGATGAAAAAGAACTAGAAAAAGAGAGATTAGTTATTTTTGAAGAAATTAAGATGTATAAAGATACACCCAGACTTTATGTTTTTGATGAAGTTCAAAAATCCATGTATGGCGGGACAATGTCCATGAACATTATAGGAACAGAGAAAACAATGAATTCTATTACAAGAGAGAAAATTGTTAAAAAATTTCAGCAGGTTTATTCACCAAACAATTTGATTCTTTGTGTTGTTGGGGAGGCTAATTTTGAATCTCTTATAAAATTTGCTGAGAAAAATTTCGGAAAATCAAAAGGAAGAATCCCAAAGATGAAATTCTCACTTAGGAATAATTCTAAGACAGAATCTCGAGAAGGGATAGATCAGGCAAATCTTGCTTTTGCATATCATGTTCCCTGTTCAAACAATCCTCAATCTTATGCAGCACTTATACTGAATTTTTTAATGGCAGTTGGATTATCTTCCCGTTTATTTGCTGAAATAAGAGAGAAAAGAAATTTGGCATATGCTATTAAAGGAGAATCAAATATCGGTAAGAAATTTGCACACAATACAATTTATATTGGGACAAAGAAAGAAAATGTGGGGCAAGTAAAAGAACTTATTTTAAGAGAATTTGAAAAAGTTTCAAAAGAACTTGGAGAAGCAGAATTAAATCAGATTAAAGAGCAATTAATTGGAAATTACCATATTTCAATGGAGGATTCACAAGCTCAAATGGTTAATCTGCTTGCAAGTGAAGTTTCAGGAAATGCAAAGGATTTTTATGATTTTGAAAAAAAGATTCTTAAGGTTAAATTAAAAGAAGTAAAGAAACTTGCAGCAGGAGTTAAGAAAGATTACAGCTTTTTTGCACTGATTCCAAAATAAACTGAGTTTCAGGAAAATTTTGTAATAAATTATAAAGTTTATAAACTTCAAAAACCATTCTTTTTAATGTCACGGGACAATTTTTTGATAATCTCTCCAATAGTGGTTTCTTTAGCTGCCTTTTTTTTGAAAAACATAGAGGAGTCTTTAAATCCAATTAAAAATTCGCAATTAAGTCTGATATTGTTTTTCGGAATATTTTTATCCTTTGTTACAATTGTTATTTTGTTTTTTCTCTTTGGGGAAATTGTAAAAAATAACTCCAAGTTCCATAATCTTTCGAGATCAAAAAGAACAAGAAAAAAAAGATGAGGGCTTTTATTTCTTTAAAACTGCCACCCAAAATATTATTTAAAATAAAAGGAATCCAGGAGATTTTGCCCGAGTTTACCGGTAAAAAAACAGAGCTCAAAAATCTTCATTTAACTTTGAAATTTTTAGGAGGAATTTCTCCTGAGAAGTTAGAGGAAGTGAAGCTAATATTAGAAAGGATTAAATCTGAAAAAATTGAATCAGAAATAAAAGAAATAGGGTTCTTTGACAATGTGAAATACGGGATTATATGGCTTGGAATATTTAACTGTGAAGGGCTTCAAAAAGAAATAGATTCTGCTCTTGAGAGTATTTTTGAGAAAGAAAAAAGATTTATGGGGCATCTAACAATTGCAAGAGTTAAGAGAACAGACGATAAAAGAAAATTCCTGGAAGAGCTAAAGAAAATTTCTGTTCCAAAGATGTCTTTAATTGTTGACAAGTTTTATTTAATGGAATCTGAATTAAAGAAAGAAGGCTCGGAATACAGGGTTTTGGAAGAATATAAACTAAATTAGAATTATCGCCACAGCAGATTTTATAATAATCCATGTAACAGCAACAGTTAAAATTAATTCTAATAATTAAGGTTATATTCGAGATAATTTATCTGTTAATATTTTCTTTCTATTATTTCCCTTATGCTTTCTGCCTGTTTTCCTATTATTTCTTCAAGTTCATTTATTGGAGCTGTAATTATATTCTGTATTGTTTTAAATTTTTCAAGCAGTTTTTTTGATTTTTTAGGACCAATTCCAGGAAAGCCTTCAATTAAAAATTGTAATTGTTCTTTTTTATCAAGAGTTTTCTTTTTTGCATTTAAATTAAGCTCTCTTTCCCTTTTTTTTGAAAGAACATTTATGAATTTTGCAGTGTCTTCTGGGTCTTTTGTGAAAATCAGTGGTATTTTATGCTTGAGTATTATTGAAAGGAGAAAACCACGTATTGCATTTGAAGACAACCCCCTGGTTTTCTTCAATTTTCCTCTAAACTCTGAAGGGTAATTTCTAATTGCCTCCGGAGAAATTACACTGGAATTTATTCCTTCATTATCATCTCTGTAAAGTTCATTTTCAGAAGTTCCTTCAATAATTAACAATTTATTTTCATATTGTTTTAATTCTTCAATCTGCCTCAGCAATCTTGCATTAATCATTGAATTAAGAAAATCAGACACAGTCTTTCTTTCTATAACTGTATTTCTTACAATATAATCCCCAATTTTCAATTCTCTGAATTCTATTTCAAAACCTAATTTTATTAATTTAGAGGCAACCAGGGAATTTTTTTCACGATAATCTATAATTATTTTTGGCTTTTGTTCTTCAATTTTTTTATTACTTTGTTTTTTTGAAAAGATTTCAAATATTGATTTTGAATTTATGGTTTTCATTTTAATTTCTTTTGAATTTCAGTTTTATTTCCATTATTAAAATCCTCCTTTATGCTTTCAATCGCAGTTTTCATTTTTTTCTCCCTGCTTCTGGAAACATAAAAGAAAGATTCATCCCTTGTCTTTTTTGTTATTAACATTATTATTTTCCCTTTTTTTAATCTTGCAGTTCTTCCTGCCCTCTGGATTGCGCGTATTGCAGAGGGAATTGGCTCATAAAATATTACTGCATTAACTTCCGGAATATCAAGCCCTTCTTCTCCAATACTGGTCGAGATTATTACATTTATTTTTCCTTCACTAAACTCATCAATTATTCTTTTTTGCTGTTTTTGATTAAGCCCCTTTCCTTCTTTTTTTGCCTGTCCTATGAAGACTTTTGCCTTTATTCCCTTTATCTCATTTATTTTATCCACAATATTACCTGCACTTTCCCTAAATTGTGTAAAAACTATGATTTTTATTTCTGAATTCTTTTCTTTTTCATTTTCAATTATTTCTATTAATTTCTGTATTTTGGGGTGTTCTCTCTTTTTTATTAAAAGCTCATTGGATTTTTCAAAGACAAAAATAAACCCTGGTTTTGAAATTAATTTAATAACCCCTTTGCTCTGCTTTTTTGAAGCTTGCTCCAGCAAATTCTTTAGATATTTGTTAAATCCAGACAGAGTCTGGGTTTCAAGCAATTCCAGAGCATGCTGAATTTTTATTGCCTGTGCACATATACTTGCACCCTGCATATAATTAAAATTTCTTGAATTATTCATTAAATGCCCGGAAATTCTTTTTTGAAGGGCGATTAATTCTGTTTTTGATGCAGAGCCAAATAATATTTTTCTTGTTCTCAGTTGTTCAATATATTCTGAGAAAATTTTTAATAAGACCTGCCTCATTTCCTCAAATTCACTGGGAAAATCAAGAAGTATTTTTTCAAATTCTAATTCTTGCAGATATTCTTTCACATCTGGACTATCTCTTGAACGAAGTTCAACTTCTTCTATTGAGAGATTTTTGCATATTTCTTTTATTTTGGATTTTTCACTTCCAGGGGAGGCGGTAAGTCCAATTATTCTTTGGTGAAGGGAATGTTCCTTGTATTTTTGCGCAATATAATTATAATCATAGTTTTTTATGCATCTGTGAGCCTCATCTTCTATTAAAAGACAGACATTTTCAAGATTATACAGATGGTTTTTCAGATCATTTGCAATGCATTGGGGAGTTGAGAAAATTATATCTGAACTTTGCCATATTTTTTTTCTTTTTTCTGGATTTACAGCTCCTGTGAATAACTGCATATCTCCAAATAGCTCAGGAAGATTTTTTTTAAAAAAATTCAGATGCTGTTCTGCAAGAGGTTTTGTTGGTGCAAGAAAAAGAACTTTTTCTCCTGGAAAAGTTTTCATTCTTTCTATGGTAAGCATAAGGGCAATAAGGGTTTTTCCAAGCCCAGTCGGAAGCACAACCAGACAATTTTTGCTTTTGCAGGTTTCAAAGATGTTCTCCTGATATAGTCTGGGTTTAAGATTTTTTAAAAATTCCATTTTATCGAAATAGTTTTAAACTATATTTTTATTTATACTTTATGCTGAAAAGAGGTTGGGGGTTTATATTAATTTTTATTCTTTTGCTGGGGCTTATTTCTGCTTCCTGGTTTTCTGATTTTTTCAGCAAAAATAAAATTAATGGAAATGCTATTAATGATAATTCCTGTATTTTTGAAAATCCAAAAGACTTTGCTGGAAATTATATTTTAGTTTCCAATTATTATTATGGAGAGAATTATACTAATTATGCAGGAGGATATTGTGAAAAAGTGAAAAATTGCACAGGGTTTAAGAATGTTGTAATAAAAGATGACAATGTTAAAGCCTGCAGATGTGATAATTTCTGGGGATGTCCTTATAATGGAACAAAGGGACCAAGTTGTGTTGAGAATGTTTTTTCAACTTCTTTCTGGGAAAGAGTGGGTTCTCTAACCTGCACTGGGTGTTCTGAGGGTGTTTGCGGGGATAATGGAGATTATTGTGGAGATGGAATTTGCCAGAGTTCTGAAACTTCAAGTAGTTGCCCAGTAGATTGTGAACAAACCTGCATTCCTAATTGTGCTGGAAAACAATGCGGAAGTGATGGATGTTCTGGAACTTGCGGAACTTGTTCTGGGGGGCAGACTTGTAATTCAACTGGACAATGTGCTGTTTCCTGCATTAATAATAGCTATTCACAATGTTCTAATAATGATGTTTATTGGTATGATTCTTGCAGAGTTCGCGGAGATATAAAATCTGATTGCAATTCAACTCAAATTTGTTTAAATGATACCTGTGTAATGATTCCTTCCTCTATAAATTCCTGTATTTTTGAAAATCCAAAAGACTTTGCTGGAAATTATATTTTAGTTTCCAATTATTATTATGGAGAGAATTATACTAATTATGCAGGAGGATATTGTGAAAAAGTGAAAAATTGCACAGGGTTTAAGAATGTTGTAATAAAAGATGACAATGTTAAAGCCTGCAGATGTGATAATTTCTGGGGATGTCCTTATAATGGAACAAAGGGACCAAGTTGTGTTGAGAATGTTTTTTCAACTTCTTTCTGGGAAAGAGTGGGTTCTCTAACCTGCACTGGGTGTTCTGCAAATGCCTGCGAGGAGATTATTTACCAAAATTGCACAGACACCGACAGAGGATTGAATTATTATGTTAAAGGAAATTTAATTGATAAAGTGCATAATGCAAATTATGAAGATGGTTGTTCAGGAAATATAACTTTAAAGGAATATTGGTGTGGTGCTGAAGGTTACCAATATGAGTATTATAACTGTTCAAATGGATGTGCTAATGGCGCCTGCATTATGAATCTCTTAATTTCAGTTGCTACATTAAAGGATAATTATTTAGCAGGAGAGCAAATTAATTTGACAGACCCTCCAGAAGAAGAGGTTTTGATTGCTGGATTAAATGATGAAGACTTTGTGGGGGTTGAAGAAGGGGAAGGGATTACAAGTTCTGTTTATAAAAACTATTTTTTTGGCGAGAATATACCTGAGGCAGGACCTGCAGATTTTTCAGAAGAGAAATTTAATGGGTATATAATCCAGTTTGAAAAAGAGCCGGTAATTGTTGAAAAGAAAAGATTGGATGAAACAGCAAGAGGAAATGAGAAATATGTACTGGAGAGAGCAGTTTATAACCCTGTGCGAATCTATAAGCAATTATTTTCAATTATGCCAGAAGATGTAGGGAGAAGAGTGGATGATTATTCTGAAAGTTTAAAAGACGAAAATGAAAAAATCAAAAGGCAAATTGCGGTCTTAGAAAAAAGAGGCAGGATAACTGGAAATGCAGTTTCTGAAAGAGATTCACTTAAAATTGAAAATGAATTTAAGAATACTTTTAATGGAATTTATTTGAATATATCAGAAAAAGAGGCAAAGGAAATCTCTAAAGTTTCAGGGGTTAAAGGAATTTATCCCAATTACGAAGTTTATGCAGTTTTAAATGATTCTGTTCCTTTGATTAATGCAGACGATGTTTGGCAAATAGATGAAGATGGAGGGAATTGTTCTGTTTCAGGAAAAGAATGCTTAACTGGAAAGGGAGTTACTATTGCAATTCTCGATACTGGGGTGGATTACACTCATAAAGATCTTGGAAATTGCAGTGAAACCCAGTTTTTATCCGGAGAATGCAGCAAAGTTTTAGGAGGTTATGATTTTTTTAACAAGGATAATAATCCTGCAGATGACAGCGGTCATGGAACTTATTGTGCTTCAATTGCCGCAGGAAATGGTGCTTTAAAGGGTGTTGCTCCTGATGCAAAACTTTATGCATTCAAAATACTTGATTCTAATAACAAAGGATATGCAAGCCATGTGCTATCTGGACTTGAAAGGACTATTGATTTAGATAATGATGGAAA